>CANGHQ010000008.1 GCA_947453585.1 Burkholderiales bacterium
CCGCCAGGGCTACGGTGTGCCAGCTCATAGCGCAAAGTTGCCGCGCAGGCTGTAGCGCATGCCGGGGTAAACCAGGCGCGCCTGGCTGGCTACGTGGGCGCCGCTCACGGTGCAGCGGGTGATGATCAAGCAGGGCTCGTTGCGGCCAATGCCCAGGCTTTTGGCCTCGGGGGCGCTGGGCAGCGCGGCCTCTATCGAGTAGCGCGCCTCGGTCAGCGGCGCGCAGGCAAACAGGTACTGGGTGGGTGTGGTGGTCTGAAAATTAACTGTCAAATAGTCGGGCGCTGCGGCCGGGTTGACGTGGCGGTCTTCGAGCTGGATGGCCACGCCGTCTTCCATGTGCACGATCAGCGAATGGAACACCGGCGCACCCAGGGGCACGCCCAGGGCCTGCACCAGTGCGGCGTCGGCCACCACCACTTCCAGGCGCAGCACGCGGCAGGTATGCAGGTGGCCGCGCTCTATCACTTCTTCATGGATGTCGCGCACCGCCAGCATGCTCGATATGCGGTGCCACTGCGCCACCACGGTGCCCGAGCCGCGCAGCCGGGTGACCAGGCCTTCGGCAGCAAGCTCTTTGACCGCGCGGTTGACCGTCATGCGGCTCACGCCAAACTGCTGCTGCAAGGCCGACTCGCTGGGCACCGTGTCGCCAGACTGCCAGACGCCGCTGGTGATCTGCGCCTTGACGAAGGTTTTGATCTGTTCAAAGGCGGGCAAATGGCTGGTGGACATGGTTTTTTTTCGCTCAGGGTTTTCCCGCTATTGTAGAAGTTGTATAGACAACTACACTATCCTGACAAACCCTTAAACGCATCGTACTTTCAGCCCAATCACCATGTCTGCCACCTCTGCCCCCTCCCCTTTTGCCGCGTCCCAAGCCCGCCCGGTGCGCGCCCCGCGCGGCCCCGCGCTGACCTGCGCCAACTGGCAAATTGAAGCCGCCTACCGCATGCTGCAAAACAACCTCGACCCCGAGGTGGCCGAAAACCCGGACGAGCTCGTGGTCTACGGCGGCATTGGCAAGGCAGCGCGCAACTGGGCTTGCTTTGACGGCATCATGGACAGCCTGCGCAAGCTCAAACCGAACGAAACCCTCTTGGTACAAAGCGGCAAACCGGCTGGCGTGTTTCGCACCCACACTGACGCCCCCCGCGTGCTGATTGCCAACTCCAACCTCGTGCCCAAATGGGCAACCTGGGAACACTTCAACGAACTCGACCGCGCCGGGCTGATGATGTACGGGCAAATGACGGCCGGCAGCTGGATCTACATTGGCAGCCAAGGCATTGTGCAAGGCACCTACGAGACCTTTGTCGAAGCCGGACGCCAGCACTACAACGGCGACCTGGCTGGCCGCTGGGTGCTGACCGCGGGTCTGGGCGGCATGGGCGGCGCCCAACCACTGGCTGCCACCTTTGCCGGGGCCTGTTCGCTCAATATTGAATGCCAGCAAAGCAGCATCGACTTTCGCCTGCGCACCCGTTACCTGGACAAGCAAGCCGCCACCATGGACGAGGCGCTCGAACTCATCGCCCACCACACTGCGCGCAAAGAAGCCGTGTCGATTGGCCTGTGCGGCAATGCCGCCGACCTGCTACCCGAGCTGGTTCGCCGCGCAAAAGCCGGCGGTCTGCGCCCGGACATCGTGACCGACCAGACATCGGCGCACGACATCATCAACGGCTACCTGCCCAGCGGCTGGAGCGTGGCGCGCTGGCGCGCCGCGCAAAAAGACCCGTCCCAACACGCCGAACTCACCCAAGCCGCAGGCGAATCGTGCGCGGTGCACGTGCAGGCGATGCTGGACTTTCATGCCATGGGCATTCCCACGGTGGACTACGGCAACAACCTGCGCCAGGTGGCCAAGGACTACGGCGTGGCCAATGCCTTTGACTACCCCGGCTTTGTGCCAGCCTATGTGCGGCCCCTGTTTTGCAAGGGCATTGGCCCCTTCCGCTGGGTGGCCCTGAGCGGCGACCCCGAAGACATCCGCAAGACCGACGCCAAGATGAAAGAACTCTTTCCCCACAACGCCGGGCTCTTACGCTGGCTGGACATGGCCCAAGAGCGCATTGCGTTCCAGGGCCTGCCTGCACGCATTTGCTGGATTGGTTTGGGCGAGCGCCACCTGGCCGGGCTGGCATTTAACGAGATGGTTAAAAGCGGCGAACTCAAAGGCCCCATCGTGATTGGCCGCGACCACCTGGACAGCGGCTCGGTGGCGTCACCCAACCGCGAGACCGAGGCCATGCAAGACGGCTCAGACGCCGTGTCCGACTGGCCTTTGCTTAACGCTTTGCTTAACACCGCCAGTGGCGCAACCTGGGTCAGCCTGCACCATGGCGGCGGCGTGGGCATGGGCTACAGCCAGCATAGCGGCGTGGTGATCGTGGCCGACGGCACGCCCGAGGCTGCCGAGCGCCTGGAGCGCGTCTTGTGGAACGACCCGGCCACCGGCGTCATGCGCCACGCCGACGCGGGCTACGAAATCGCAGAGCAATGCGCCCGCGAGCAAGGCCTAAACCTGCCCATGAAAGCCGCCTGAGATGAGCCACACCATCACCATCAAGCCCGGGGCGCTGACGCTCGATCAGCTCATGGCCATCCATGCCGACGGGGTGCCCCTGCAACTGCAAGAGGCCAGCCGCGCCGGGATTCGCGCAAGCCAGCAGGTGGTGCAAAACGCCGCCGACGGCGACGCGCCGGTCTACGGCGTGAACACTGGCTTTGGCAAGCTGGCCAACCAGCGCATCAGCAAGTCGCAACTCGCCACGCTGCAGCTCAACCTGATCCGCTCGCACTGCGTGGGCGTGGGCGAGCCGCTGCAGCCCGCTGTGATGCGCCTGATGATGGCGCTCAAGGCGGCCAGTTTGGCGCGCGGCTACAGCGGTGTGCGCGAAGTGGTGGTGGACACGCTGATCGCGGTTTACAACGCCGGCCTGGTGCCCTGGGTGCCGTCCAAGGGTTCCGTGGGTGCGTCGGGCGACCTGGCGCCGCTGGCGCACATGACGCTGGCTTTGATGGGCGAAGGTTTTATGTTGGTGGACGGCGCGCCCGCGCCCGCGCTGCCTGCGCTGCAGGCCGCAGGCATTGCGCCGCTCACGCTCGGGCCCAAAGAAGGCCTGGCGCTGATCAACGGCACACAAACATCAACCGCGCTTGCGCTGCATGGGCTGCTGATTTTTGAGCCGGTGTTAGAGGCCGCGCTGGTGATCGGCGCGCTGACGATTGACGCCGCGCGCGGCAGCGACGGCCCCTTTGATCCGCGCATCCACATGCTGCGCGGCCAGCCCGGCCAGATGGACGTGGCCCAGGTGTACCGTGCACTGCTTTCGGGCAGCGAAATTCGCAACTCGCACCTGCATGGGGACGACCGGGTGCAAGACCCGTACTGCCTGCGCTGCCAGCCGCAAGTGGTGGGTGCCTGCCTGGACCAATTGCGCCACGCCGCACGCGTGCTGCTGATTGAGGCCAATGCGGTCACCGACAACCCGCTGGTTTTTTCCGAAGACGAGGCCATGCTCTCGGGCGGCAACTTTCACGCCGAGCCAGTGGCGCTGGCGGCCGACGGCATGGCGCTGGCCATTGCCGAAGTGGGCGCGATTGCCGAGCGGCGCATCGCCATGCTGATTGACAGCAGCGTGTCGCGCCTGCCGCCCTTCCTCACGGACGACGCGGGCCTCAACAGCGGCTTCATGATCGCGCATGTCACCGCTGCCGCCCTGGCGTCCGAGAACAAATCATTGGCCCACCCGGCCAGCGTGGACAGCCTGCCCACCAGCGCCAACCAGGAAGACCATGTGTCCATGGCCACCTTTGCCGCGCGCCGCTTGCAGGCCATGGTGAGCAACACCGCGCACATCCTCGGGATAGAGCTGCTGGCTGCGGCCCAGGGCATTGACTTTTTGCGGCCCTTGCACAGCTCAGAGGCGCTCGAAGCGGTGCACGCGCTCTTGCGCACGCACATTCCAAAGATGCAGCAAGACCGCTACCTGGCGCCCGACATTGCGCACGCCACCGCGCTGGTGGAGAGCGGCGCCTTGGCCCGGATATTGCGAACACTGCCGGCATTGCCCGCGCTTTGGATTGCTGCCTGAACACCGTAGTTACCCGCAGAGCCCGAACCGTATACTTTGAAAGGACGCCGTATCGACACCCCATCAACGACCACGCTTCCAAGACCCGTCCCGGTGGTCGCTGCACGCAGCAGCGCCGCCCAACCTTGATCCTTTGTTAATCTTTTTTTGACCGGAGACAACCATGAGCAAACGACTAGTACTTAAATCCCTTTTGGGCGCCACCCTTGTTCTGGGAATTGCCTTCGGCGCCCAGGCGCAAGACGCGCTGGCACGTACCAAAGCATCGGGCGTTTTGAAGATCGGCACCGAAACCGCGTTCGCCCCCTTTGACTTCATTGACGGCGGCACGCACGTGGGCCTGAACATGGACCTGATGAACGAAGTGGCCAAGGAAATGGGTGTAAAAACTGAGTGGACCGCCCTGCCCTGGGAAGGTGTGTTGCCTGGCCTGGAAGCCAAGAAGTTCGACATGGTGACCGGCCCCGTGACCATCACCAAGGCCCGCATGGAGCGCTACCGCTTCACGCCACCGATTGCCGAGGCGACCGTGGCCTTGCTCAAGCGCAAGGGTGACAAGACCGTCATGAAGCCTGAAGACATCGCCGGCAAACCCGTGGGCGGCGGCAAGGCTTCGGCCCAACTGGCACAGCTCAAGACCTTTGCCGAAAGCCTGGGCAAAGCCGATGTGCGCGAGTACCCCGGCAACAACGAAGCCTATGCCGATCTGGCAGCCGGCCGCATTGTGGCGGTGGGCAATTCACTGCCCAACATTGCTTATGTGGCATCGCAGCGTTCGGACACTTTTGAAGTCGTCAAACCCGCTTTTGGCATCAAGAGCTATTTCGGCTACGTGGCGCGCAAGGACGACGACTCTGCATCGCTGATGGCAGCCATCACGGCAGCCATGCTCAAGGTCAAGGCCGACGGACGCCTGGCCAAGATCCAGAAGAAATGGTTTGGCGATTCGTTTGACACGCCTGACGCCGTGACCAACCCCGCCCTCTAATCCAGGCACCTGGGCCGGGAACTGCGCCCCCACAAGGGCGCGCTTCCCGGCGCACTTTTTCATTCCCCGGAGCCCGATTTGTCCTGGAAACTATTCGCACTCCTCGTGCAAGCCTGCGGCTTGACCATCGCCATCAGCGCGGTCTCCATCGTGATTGGCCTCTTGATCGGCATTGGCGTGTCTGGCGCCATGCTCTCGCGCAATCGCGCTGCTTCTTGGTGCGGACGCACCTTTGTCAGTTTTTTTCGCGGCTCGCCCTTGTTGGTGCAGCTGCTCCTGATTTACAACCTGCTGCCGGTGCTAGGGCTCAATGTGCCCAGCCTGGTGGCCGCCGTGGTCGGCCTGTCCTTGTGCGACGCCGCCTACCAGGCAGAAAACATGCGCGGCGGCCTCAACAGCGTGCCACGCGGACTGCTGGAAGCCGCTGACATGCTGGGCCTGAGCCCGTGGCAGCAGTTCTGGCGCATCAAGGTGCCCATTGCGCTGCGCCTGACCTTGCCCGCGCTGACCAGCGAAGCCATCATGATCGTCAAGGCCTCGTCGCTGGTGTCGGTGGTGGGCGTGGTGGAACTCACGCGCATGGCGCAAGACCTGTCGGCCAGCACCTTCCGGCCCCTTGAATTGTTTGCCGCAGCCGGCTTGCTGTACTTTGTGACCAACTGGACGCTGTCGCGGCTGGGCCGTCGCCTGGAACGCTCCTTTACCTGGGGCATCCGATGATCATTGACTTCACCCACATCATTGAGCAGCTCCCGGAGTTGGTGCGCTCCATTGGCGTGACCTGCATGATCTGGCTGGTGGGCACAGTAGGGGCCGTGGTACTGGGCTTTTTTGTCACCCTGGGCCTGCGCTTTGGGCCCTGGTGGCTGCGCTGGTTGTTGAGCACCTATGTCGAAATCATCCGGGGCACGCCCTTTTTGATCCAGCTTTTCTTGCTGTACTACGGCGGCCCCTTTATTGGCATTGCGCTGGACCCCATGCCTGCGGGTTTGCTTGGCGTTACCGTCTATGGTGCGGCCTATTTCAGCGAGATCTTCCGCGCCGGTTTTGATGCCGTGCCCGGCGGCCACGTCGAGGCCGCGCAGTGCCTGGGCCTGACGCGCTTTCAGATCATCTGGCGCATCCAGGTGCCCGAGATGACCATGCTGGTGCTGCCCCCGGCCATCAACATGACGGTGATTTTGCTCAAAGAAACGGCGGTGCTGTCCATCATCACCGTGCCAGAGCTGACCTTTTTGATGCAGGCCATTGGCTCGCAGCAATACGCTTTTGTCGAAGCCATGGCCGTGCTGGCCTGCTTTTACTGGGCCATGGTCTCGCTGGCCGGGCGCATCGGCGGCTTTGCCGAAAAACGACTTTCCAAATACACGTTTTCACACACATGAGTTCTGCAACCACTTTTCCAGATGCGGCCATTTCGGTGCGCGGCGTGAGCAAGCGCTTTGGCCAGACCGAGGTCTTGCACGACATTGACCTGGACATTCCCCAGGGCCAGGTCACCTGCGTGATTGGCCCTTCGGGCTCGGGCAAAAGCACGCTTTTGCGCTGCATGGCCTTTTTGGAAGAGGCCACGGCGGGCACGATTCTGATCAACGGCGAGCCCCTGGGTTTCTCGCAAGAAGCCGGTGGCCAGCGCGTGCGCCTGAGCCCGCAACGCATCCGCGAAGTGCGCTCGCACATCGGCATGTGCTTTCAGCAGTTCAACCTGTGGCCGCACATGATGGCGCTGGGCAATGTGAGCGAGGCGCTCAAAACCGCGCGCGGCGTGCCCAAGGCGCAAGCCGAAGAACGTGCCATGGCGCAGTTGCGCAAAGTGGGACTGGAAGACCGCGCCGGTCACTACCCATCGCAACTCTCGGGCGGTCAGCAGCAGCGCGTGGCCATTGCGCGCGCCCTGGCCTGCGAGCCCAAGATCATGCTGTTTGACGAACCCACCTCCTCGCTCGACCCCGAGCTGACCGGCGAAGTGCTCAAGGTGATGCGCGACCTAGCCGCCGACGGCATGACCATGGTCGTGGTGTCACACGAGATCGGTTTTGCCGCATCGGTGGCGCACCGCATTACCTTTCTGGACCAGGGCCGCTTGCTGCTGCAAGGCACACCCGGCGAAGTGTTCGGCAAACCGCGCCACCCCCGGCTCGACCAGTTTTTGGACACCTACCTGGACCGGGGCGCGGCGATGCTGGTCTAGACCGGCTGCGCAGCGCAGCGTTCAGGGCGCAAGGCCCGACGTGAATTGCTGCAAGCCCGGCCCCTGCGCGGCCTGGGCCAGCAACTGCTTCCAATCGTCGGGCGGGTGGCCGCTTTCCAGCATCTTGCCAAATACCCGGTAGGCGTCTGCGCTGCTCTCGTAGGAGCGCTTGCTGTCTTCGTCGTTGACCCAGGCGTACACAATCACCCGGCTCTGGGCGTGGTAGCGAAAAAACAAACGGTATTGCTGAAAAAATTGGGCCCGCAGCCAGTGCTTGTGGCCGTCGCCCAAAGTGCTGCCCTGGCGATATTCGGGCCGCGCCGGGTCTTGCGGTATGGCGTCAAAGGCCAGCCGGGTGATGGCGGCGAGCCGCTTGCTGGCGTTCTTCTTTGTGTAGCCGCTGGGGTCTTTTTGCTTGAGAGCCTTTACCTGCCGCTCCAGCGTTTCAAGCTGCGCCAAAAACAGCGGGTGCGCAAAAACCGTCCATCCGTGAATGACCAGGGGCGCGGGTTTGGCGGCGCTCATTCATCGTCTGCCGACAAGGCCGCATCCATGTCAATCTCCACGCCGCCGACCAGCGACTGCAGCTTGCTCACCAAGCCGGCGTCCAGGGCCTGCAACTGTTCGGGGTGCGCGGCCATGTCGCGCGCCAAAAAGGCCAGGAAGGCATCAAGCACCGGGTCACTGGCGGGCACGGTTGCCACGCGCGAAAGCACTACCTCGCCGCTGGGCCGGATGCTGTAGTGCAGCTTGTCGCGCTTGCCCAAGCGCAAGACGCGGCGCACGGTTTCCGGCACCGTGGTCTGGTAGCGGTCAGTCAGGGTGGAATCGACTTCGACAGTGGTTGGCATGGGGCATCCTCTTGGGCGCGTAATGGGCCCCAAATGGTAATGCAATTGCATTGCCTGGTCAACAATTCTGCGCAACTGCGCCCTCAAAACGCGCGCGCCTATTCCAAAAACACCTTGCCCGGATTCATCAGCCCCTGCGGGTCTAGCAGGCGTTTGACCTGGGCCATGGCAGCCAGTTTGGTGCCGTCGGTGGTGTCGTTCATGGCGCCTATGCGCTTGGAGCCCACGCCGTGTTCGGCAGAGAAAGAGCCGCCCCAAGCGCGCAGATTGCGGTACAGGATGTTTTCGACCTCTTGCGCGCGCTGCGCGGGCAGCGGCCCGGTGTGGTTGAGGATGATGTGCAGATTACCGTCGGCCAGGTGGCCAAAGATGAAGGGCTGCAGGCTGGCGTCCAGCGCGGCCAGTTCGGCCTGAACTTGCGCCGCGTAGGCGGGAATGCGCGAAAGTGGCACCGACACGTCATACGAAGGCGCTGCGGGAAATGCGCGGTAAACGATGTCGGTGTCTTCGCGCAAGTGCCACAGCTCGGTTTCCTGGCGCTGCGAGCTGGCGATGATGCCGTTGCTGCTGGGGTAGCGCGCCAGGGTGGCTTCAAACAAGTCCTCAAACGCCCCCTGCAAAGCCGCCTCGTCCGCGCCCCCGAGCTTGAGCAGCAAAAACAGGGGTTGGTCTAGCGCAAAGCCTTCTTGCGACCAATGCAGGGCCGTGGCGTTGAGCTGCATAAAGCGCTGCCACAGCGCCTCTGCGGCCCGCAAGTGCCCGGCCTTGGCTTGCAGGGCCAGGCCGATCACGTCTAACGTGGCTTCTACCGACGGCAAGCCAAACAAGGCGGTGGCGGTGGCCTGGGGCAGCGGGTCGAGCTTGACGACCACGCGCGTGACCACGCCCAAGCTGCCTTCGGCGCCAATGAACAAGTGCTTGAGGTCGTAACCCGCCGAGTTTTTCACCACCCGGGTCAGGTCCTGGAACACGGTGCCGTCGGGCAGCACGGCCTCTAAGCCCAGCACGCGGTGGCGCATCACGCCGTTGCGAAAGGCCATCACGCCCCCCGCGTTGGTGGACACCATGCCGCCCAGGGTGGCCGAGCCGCGCGCGGCCAGGTCGATGCCGGGCTCTAGCTGGTGCTCGGCGGCCGCCTCTTGCAGCGCCTGCAGCGTGCAGCCCGCGCCCACCAGCGCCACGCGCTCGGTCGGGTCAATGGGCTCAATTTGGTTAAGACGCAAAAGCGAGAGCACGATTTGGCCCGGCTTTGACATGCTGCCGCCCACCAGGCCAGTGCGCCCGGCTTGCGGCACCAGGCTCACACCGTGCTGCGCGCACAGGCGCACCACAGCCGCCACCTCGGGCGTGCTGGCCGGGGACACCACGATGCCCGCGTCCAGGTTGTGCGGGTTCCAGCCCACGTCGAGCAAGGCAACCGCCTCGCCCGTGGCCACGTGGGCCGTGCCAACGGCGGCGCGCAGGGCGGCTATCAATTCAGAAGGCACAGCGGACATAGCTACTTTCTTCAGGCGGGGTTGAGCGCCGCCAATGCGGCCAGCAGTCGGTCGTTGTCGTGCGCGCTTCCGATGGTGGCACGCATAAAGCGCTCGTAGCCCGCCTCGCGCCAGGCCTTGACGATGATGCCTTGGCGCAGAAGCGCTGCGGCTTGTTCGGCGCTGTCGCTGCGGCATTCAAAGAACAAGAAGTTGGTTTGCGAATCGGCCACGCGCAGGCCCAGCGCCTTCAAAGCAGCGGCCACCCGGGCGCGCTCGGTGCGCACGCGGGCCACCGACGCGCGCATCCAGGCCTCGTCTTCCAGCGCGGCCAAGGCGGCGAGTTGCGCGGCGGCGTTCACGTTGAACGGCGTTTTGGCCGAGCCCATCACACGCGCAATCTCGGGGTCCGAACACACGGCGTAGCCCACGCGCAGTCCCGCCAGGCCATAGGCCTTGGAAAAGGTGCGCAACACCACATAAGGCAAACCACTGGCCTTGAGCGCCTCCAGGCCGTCCACGCTGCCGGGGTCGGCGTATTCAAAATACGCCTCGTCGAGCACCAGCAAACTTCCCGGCTGTACGGCTGAGATAACGCGCTTCAGATCGGCGGCACTGAGCGCCGGGCCCACGGGGTTCCAGGGCGAGGACAAAAACACGATGCGCGGGGCGCTGGCCATGGCGCGCTCCAGCGCGTCCAGGTCAAAGCCACAGTCCGCCGTCATGGCCAGTTTGGTGACGTGGGCCCCAATGGCCAGGGGCTCGATCTCGTGCAGGCCAAAACTGGGCACCACGGTGAGCACCTGGCTGCCTTGCACCAGCAGCGCGCGTGACACGGCGGCAATCATTTCTTCCGAGCCATTGCCCACCACGATCTGTGCCGCGTCCACGCCCAGGCGCGCTGCAAGTGCTGCGCGCAAGGCGGTGCAAGCCGGGTCGGCGTAGCGCCAAGGCTCAAATGCGCTAGAGGCCAGCGCCTGCATCACCTTGGGCGAGCAGCCCTCGGGGTTTTCGTTGCTGGCCAGGCGGGCAATGTCGTCGCGGCCCGAAACAGCACGTGCAATGGCCACATTGGTGCCGGCGTTGTAAGGCGGCAGCGCGGCTACGTGCGGATTGAAAGTCAGGCCGTTCGGTGTTGCGCTCAAGATACGGTCTCCGGGTGAATGGGAATGCTGCGCGCTGCGGCCGCTGCACCAGCAGGTAAACGCGACTGTTCTTCGGCGATCAGCTGCGCAATAGCTCTGCGAAAGCGCGTGGGCCCTAAGTCAATCTTCAGGCCAATGGGCGGCACGGCGGCGCGGTCTATGCCTTTTTGCACCGCTTCCAAAATAATCTTGTCCTCCGCAAAGGCAAAGCGCACCGACTCGGTGAACTGGCGCGAAATCTCAGCGTCACCCGGCGCAAAGTTGCGCATCTGAAACCAGTAGTAGCGGGTGTGGGTTGCGTCCACCGGCGTCATGAAGTTGTAGCTGTCCATGATGAAGCCGTCCGGGTGCAAGGGCTTGTCATCGCCGCCCGTGCCTGCGGGCACAAAGATGGCCTTGATATAGGCGTGGCTGGGAAAGCGCACTTCGTACTGCTGCTTGCGGTCGCACTTGCCTTTGAACTTGAGGAAGGGCACGTAAAACGGCGCGGCCTCCACATTGCGCATCCAGCGCGACACGGTGACACCGTTGTCGGCCACGGTGGTATCGAGCGGCGTGTCTTCGCAAGCCGCGCCGCCAAACGAGCTTTGGTGCACCCAGGATACGTGCGAAGGGTCAAGCAAGTTGTCGGTGATGTGCAGGTAGTTGCAAGCCATGTCGATGGCTTCGCCCTGGTTGCAGCCCCAGGTCGGGTCGTCCCAATGGGGAATCTGGTGGATGGTGGCCGGGTCGGCGCGCTCAGGCTCACCCATCCAGATCCACAGCAGGCCGTAGCGCTCATGCAGGGGGTAAGCACGCACGCGCGCACCGGGCGGCGTGCGGTCCATGCCCGGCACTTTGACGCAGGTGCCGCTGCAGTCAAAGGTCAGGCCGTGGTAGCCGCATTCCAGGTGGTCGCCTTGGATGCGCCCCAGCGAGAGCGGCAGTTTGCGGTGCGGGCAGGCGTCTTCGAGTGCGGCCGCGCTGCCGTCGGATTTGCGGTAGAGCACGATGTCCTCACCCAGCACACGCACAGCCAGCGGCTTGTCGCCGAGCTCACGGTTCCAGGCAGCGATGTACCAGGTGTTGCGCAAAAACATGTTCTCATCTCCTACAAAGCATCCACGCGGCCCGGCGCCGGTTGGAACCATGGCATCCAAAGTATAGTTGTCTATACAACTTTTAAATCAACGGGAAAACCCTGATGCAAAGCACCGATCCCGCGCTTTATAGTTGTCTATACAACTTTATCCACTTTCGCGGTCCACGGGGGCTGCACTCAATCTCTAGGAGCGCACCATGTTAGACGCCAAAACCCTGGCAGACTACCAAAAAGACGGCGCAGTGCCCTTGCGCGGCGTGATCAGCCCCGAATGGATTGCCCGCCTGCGCGAGGGTGTGGAAGAAAACCTGAACCAGCCCGGCCCCTACGCCAAACATTACACGCCCGAAGGCAACCCCGGCCGGTTCTTTGGTGACTACTGCAACTGGCAGCGCATTGGTTCTTACCGCGATTTCTTTTTTGAATCCAACGCCAAGCAGCTCGCTGCGCAACTGATGGGCTCGGCCAAGGTCAACCTGTACCACGAGCACGTGCTGGTCAAAGAACCCGGCACCAAAGAGCGCACGCCCTGGCACCACGACCAGCCCTACTACCCCATCGACGGCCAGGACATCGTGAGCCTGTGGATTCCCCTGGATCCGGTGGAAAAAGACACCTCCATCGAATTCATTGCCGGCTCGCACGCCTGGGGCCGCTGGTTTACCCCGGCGCGCTTTGTGGACCAGAAAACACATGACAACGCCCAAGACAGCCGCTTTGAGACCCCGCCCGACTTTGAGGCCGAACGCGCCCAGCACCACGTGTTGCAATGGGCGCTGGGCGTGGGCGACTGCGTCGCCTTCCATGGCCTGACGGTGCACGGCTCGCCCGCCAACGCCAGCGCCCACCGCAGGCGCGCCTTCTCGGCCCGCTTTACCGGGGACGATGCACGTTTTGTGCTGCGCAGCGGCTTTATGTCGCCACCACCACCGCAAAGCGGCGGCGGCCCGGCAGATGGAGCAGCCATGGATTCGGAGAGTTTTCCGGTGCTGCTGGCGGCCTAGTAGGCGCAGGCAGCGGCGCGCAGTTCAGCTGACCTGCACGCCCTTCCAAAACGCCACGTAGCCCTTGATATTGCTGGCCGCCTCTTTGGGGTCGGCGTAGTACCAGGCGGCGTCGGGGTTGACGTCACCGTTGACGATGAGCGAGTAGTAGCTGGCCTGGCCCTTCCAGGCGCAGCTGGTCTTGTGGTTGCTAAAGCTGATGAACTCGCGCTTCACAGACGCCTCGGGAAAATAGTGGTTGCCTTCGACCATGACCGTGGCGTCGCTCTCGGCGATCACGGTGTCTTTCCAAACTGCTTTCATGCGGATGTTCCTTGTGGGGCCTTGCGGCCCGTACGGCGCCGGTATGGGGCAAAGCGCGGATGCTAGCGCGCTTTGCAGCCCCGGCCATGCACAAGGGAAACCTTAGGCGACCAAAGGCGGGCGCGGCTGGCCTACGGTTTGCGCCAACAAGACCTGCTGGTCGCTGCCCAGCCCCAGGGCTTGTTCCAGCGCGGCGCGGTCAAACCAGGCCCGAATAACCGCACCCAGCCCGGCGCTGGCGCAGTACAAGGCCACGTTTTGCGCCATGGCCCCAGCCACGGCAAAAGCATAGGCCTCGCGCCGGCTGGCGGGCACGAGCTTCATGCGCGAATGGTCGGCCACATACACCAAGTCCATGGGCGCGGTGTCCACAAAATCCTGGTAACCAGTCACGCGGCGCACGTCCACGGCGGTAATCAGGTGCAGGCTGTGGCTGGGCGGGTCGTAGCGGAACAAGCCATGGGGCATGGCCGCGTATACATCGACCTCTTGCCCGTTCATGGCGCTGGGCACGGTGCGGCCCCCCAGCGCCGGGCGGTTGACGCCGGCCGCCGCCCACAGCAGGTCGGACAGGGTTTGGTCTGGCAGCGCAGCCGGGTCAAACTCCCGCACCGAATGCCGCTGCGCCAGCGCCTGCATCAGCGGCAGGCCACCGCTGGTATCGGCAATGGGCAGGTGCGTGGTGTGGCTGCCGTTGATTAGCGCCGCCGCCGGTTTGTAATGGCCAATCAGACCCTGCGCCAACTTGGTCAACATGTTCATGGATGCGCTCCCGAAAAAATGGTTGTGGGGCGGGCCATGCCAGAACCGCGCCGGGCCAACACAAGCCCGCGCGCGCCGCCACCGCCCGAAACGTCCATTTTTCAACAGCAGCGCAGGCGCCGGGGTGATGCAGGTCAGTCGCTCATTGCAGCAGCCGCATTGAGCATGGCCGCAAGCCGCGCGCCAGCCAACGCCAGGCGCTGCTGCACGATAGGCGTAAAACGCTGCACGTAGGCTTCGCTCAGTTCGCCCTGGGGTTAAAAACCGGCCAACGCCACACTGCGGCACGACTCCTGCGCCATGTGAACCACGTTCAGATTTTTGCCCTCCGTCGCAAGCGGAATGCTTTGCAGCACCGCCACCAGCGCTGCGTCGTCCAGCTCCATCTGGCGCAGCAAGCCGCTGTCCCACAGCGCATGCAGATTGCTGCCGCGCATAAATGCCCGCAACTGAAACTGGTTGCCACCCCGATCATCCGCGTAGCCCGCATGCAGGGGCTGGTGCACGTCCGCCACCAAGTGCACCAGGTATTTCAGGGCCTTAAGGCGCTCGCCATCGCTGGAACGCGAAGCAAACACCGCCTGCTGGCGCGCAATGGCCGCAACCACGCATTTGCCATCCGGGCAATCGCGCAGCGGCTCGTAGCTGCACGTACCCCGGGGAAAGTTGACGTAATGCCACACACCTGTGGCCGCGCTGCGGTGCTCATCGGCCCAAGTGGTAACCGATTCCAGCGTCTGGCCGGGCTCTAGCGCCAGCAAGCGGGTAACTTCTTGGCGCGCCTTGGGCTGCAGCCCTTGCCACGCCAAGCTGGCAACCACCGTATGGCCTTGGGCGCCCCAGGCGAGGGCTGGTGTGCTTAGGGCGCAGCTGATCAACAGCAGCAAGAGGCGAAGCATCGGAAACCGTTTCAACGAATATTTTTAATGTGTTCATTTTGCGCGTTTGGTTTTTTGATATTTTGATTTTTTGGGGGATTCATGGTTCTTTTTCCCCGCCTCAACCCCCGGCCCCCTCTCGTCCCCTGCGGTGAGGAAAGGGGTAGCGAACAGCCACATTTGGTTTTTTTGCTTCGGCTACGGCACCACTGGGAACTGTCTGTTTTCGTTGGAGCGGCGCCCTCGCCGCGAATCGGCCTGGCAAAAACATCAAAGTATGCGAGTTGGATCGTCGTTGGACACTCATGCCCTGCGCTCTGTGCGGCAGGTCACTCACATGCACGATGAGGTCTGGATTCTTGGATGCATTGATTATTTGCACTAGGGAAGGTCTGCACAAGTCATCCCCACAGCCCTCTTGTGCGTTAAGTATCGATGAACCAAATAAG
>CANGHQ010000009.1 GCA_947453585.1 Burkholderiales bacterium
GCGTCGGGTGTAGCCCACCTTGTTGACCTGCAGCGAAGGGTGGTGCAGCCGGGGCTTGGCGATATAGGTCATGCTGCGTCCTTGGCTTGTGCGATGTGGCGCCGAATGGCGTTGGCAATAAAGCGCGCGGTAATGGGCGTGCCGTCATAGTGCAGCACGCGCACCATGCGGGCCGGGTCGATGTCGAGTTCGTTGACCAACAGGGCGTGCATCTGGGCGTCGCGGTTTTGCTCCACCACATACACAGTGGGGTGGGCGGCAATGAACTCGGCCACCGAGGGCGCAAACGGAAAGGCACGCAGGCGCAGTGCGTCAAGGTGCACGCCCTCGGACTCCAGCACATCAAGCGCTTCGCCCATGGCGGCACTGGTGGAGCCGAAGTAGACCACGCCCAGCGGCGTGGCCTGGCTGGACGGGCGCAGCACGGGCTGGGGTACCAGCGCGGCTGCGGTTTTAAATTTGCGCAGCAGCCTCTCCATGTTGTAGACATAGTCCTCACCACGTTCGGAGTAGCGGGCGTAGGCGTCGCGCGTGGTGCCACGGGTAAAGAAGGCGCCCTTGGTCGGGTGGGTGCCAGGCAGGGTGCGCCAGGGGATGCCGTCGCCATCAACGTCCTTGTAGCGGCCAAAGTCCTTGCCCGCTTCGAGCTCTTGCGCGGTCATGACCTTGCCGCGGTCGTAGCTGCGCGCATCGTCCCAGACAAAGGGTTGGCACAGGCGCTGGTTCATGCCAATGTCCAGGTCGGTCATGAGAAAGATCGGGGTTTGCAGGCGCTCGGCCAGGTCCAGCGCGGCGGCGGCCTGCTCAAAACATTCATAGGGGTCTTGCGGCAGCAGCAGCACGTGCTTGGTGTCGCCATGCGAGGCATAGGCGCAGGCCAGCAGGTCGGACTGCTGGGTGCGCGTGGGCATGCCGGTAGACGGCCCGCCGCGCTGCACATTGATGATGGTGACCGGTATCTCGGCAAAATAGGCCAGCCCGATGAACTCGGCCATCAGCGAAATGCCCGGCCCCGAGGTGGCGGTAAAGGCGCGCGCACCGTTCCAGCCCGCGCCCACGACCATGCCGATGGAGGCCAGTTCGTCCTCGGCCTGCACGATGGCAAAGCGGTTTTGTCCGGTCTCGGGGTCTACCCGGAATTTCTCGCAGTACTTTTGAAACGCCTCGGGCACCGAGGAGGAAGGCGTGATCGGGTACCACGCTGCCACTGTGGCGCCACCGTATACGCAGCCCAGGGCCGCAGCACTGTTGCCGTCGGTAAACACCTGCGCGCCTACCCTGTCACTGCGGCGCACCCGGATACCTAAGGGCGCGTGCAGATGCGCGTGCACATAGTCGCGTCCCAGATGCAATGCTTTGATATTGGATTCGAGCAAGCGCTCCTTGCCCTTGTATTGCTCGGCAAACAGGGTCTCAAACACCTCGGCCTCCACATCGAGCAGCACAGACAGTGCGCCGACGTAAATAATGTTTTTGAACAGCTGCCGTTGGCGCGGGTCGGCGTAGGCGGCGTTGGATATGTCGGTCAGCGGCACGCCCAGCACCTGCACATCGCTGCGGAACTTGGACGGCGGCAGCGGCCGGGTGCTGTCGTAAAACAGGTAGCCGCCGGGCTCGATCTCGGCCACGTCGGTGTCCCAGGTCTGCGGGTTCATCGCCACCATCATGTCCACTCCGCCGCGCCGACCGTGGTAGCCGGCTTCGCACACCCGTGCCTCGTACCAGGTGGGCATGCCCTGGATGTTGCTGGGAAAGATGTTGCGCGGGCTCACCGGAACGCCCATGCGGATGATGGCTTTGGCAAATAGTTCGTTGGCAGAGGCCGATCCCGATCCGTTGACGTTGGCAAACTTGATGACAAAGTCGTTGACCGCTTCAATGGGTTTCATGTGCGCTCCTTCGCTGGGGCCTGTGGCCGGGGCGCGCCCGTTACAAGACTGCGGCGACTTGCACCGGCTTGGCTTGTATTGAGCAAAAATTTCTGCATGTCCCAGGCACCGGTGGGACAGCGCTCG
Source organism: Burkholderiales bacterium (assembly GCA_947453585.1). Taxonomy (GTDB): domain Bacteria; phylum Pseudomonadota; class Gammaproteobacteria; order Burkholderiales; family Burkholderiaceae_C; genus Allorhodoferax. The sequence goes on from CANGHQ010000009.1 coordinate 2,016, forward strand.
GCGCACAGACCGCAGTGCAGGCAAACGTCTTCGTCTTTCACCATGACGTGCCCGGTTTTGAGCTCGGCCGAGACGTACAGGTCTTGATCCTTGTGGCGCGCAGGCGCTGTCAGGCGTTGGCGCAGGTCGGCTTCGTCGCCGTTATCGGTAAACGTGATGCAGTCCATTGGGCAAATGTCCACGCAGGCATCACACTCAATGCAGGTGTCGCGGTTGAACACGGTTTGTACATCGCAGTTCAGGCAGCGGCTCGCTTCCTTGAAGGCGGTGGCCGCGTCAAAGCCCAACTCCACCTCCACCTTGATGCTGGCCAGCGCCTGTTCTGCCTCCGCCCATGGCACCTTGAAGCGCAGGTCGTTAGACACGTCGTTGTGGTAACTCCATTCGTGGATGCCCATTTTTTGCGACACGAGATTGGTCAAGGGGGAGGGGCGCTGCTGCGGATCCTGGCCTTGCAAATACTGGTCGATAGAGACCGCGGCCTCGTGGCCGTGGGCCACGGCGGTGATGATGTTCTTCGGGCCGAAGGCCGCGTCGCCCCCGAAAAAAACCTGGGCCAGACTGGACTGGAAGGACTCTGGCTGCAACACCGGCAGGCCGGCGCGGTTCCAGGCGATCCCGCAGTCACGCTCAATCCAAGGGAAGGCGTTTTCCTGCCCCACGGCCACCAGCACCGTGTCGCAGGGCAGCAGCACGTCGGGCTCGCCCGTGGGCTCCAGGCTGCGCCTGCCCTGGGCATCCAAGCGGGCGTGTACCCGCTCAAACGTCATGCCGGTGAGCCGGCCCTCGCTATGGACAAAGCTTTTGGGGATGTGGAAGTTGAGGATGGGAATGCCTTCGTGCTGCGCGTCTTCTTTTTCCCAGGGTGAGGCCTTCATTTCCTCAAAGCCGCTGCGCACCACCACCCGCACCTCGCTGCTGCCCAGACGGCGCGCCGAGCGGCAGCAGTCCATCGCCGTATTGCCCCCGCCCAGGACGATGACGCGCTCGCCCACTTGTGTGATGTGGCCGAAGGACACCGAGGCCAGCCAGTCGATGCCGATGTGGATATGCGCTGTCGCCTCTTGGCGCCCAGGCAGGTCCAGATCACGCCCACGCGGGGCGCCGCAGCCGACAAAAATCGCGTCATAGCCCTGCTGCAGCAGCGCTTGCATGGAGTCCACGCGCTGCGCGCTTTTGAAATGCACGCCCAGGTCCAGCACGTAGCCGGTTTCCTCGTCAATCACTGACTCGGGCAGCCGAAAGCGCGGTATTTGGGTGCGCATAAAGCCCCCGGCCTTGGCCTCGGCGTCAAACACCGTGACCTCGTAGCCCAGCGGCACCAAGTCGCGTGCCACGGTCAGCGAAGCGGGTCCTGCGCCTACGCAGGCAATGCGTTTCCCGTTGAAAGCAGCAATCTCCGGCAAGCGCGCCCGTATGTCGCCCTTGAGGTCGGCGGCCACCCGCTTGAGCCGGCAAATGGCCACGGGTTCGGGCGCGTCGCCATTGTTTTCCTCCACCCGGCCGCGTCGGCAGGCGGGTTCGCAAGGACGGTCACACGTGCGGCCCAAGACGCCGGGAAAGACGTTGGAGGCCCAATTGACCATGTAGGCGTCGCTGTAGCGGCCCTGGCCAATGAGCCGGATGTATTGCGGCACCGGCGTGTGCGCCGGGCAGGCCCATTGGCAGTCAACGACCTTGTGGAAATACGTTGGCTTGGCCGTATTGGTGGGTTGCAAAACAAACTCCCGCTGGATGACCACGCATCAAGCGCCGTCTTTGCCCCTCCCAATCCTTGCGGCAGTCTATGCCTGCCAAGCGAAAAAATGTTGGGAAAAAGCCCTGCATTCGGGTTCTGTCTGTCCTAAGTCAAGTCCAGCCCTGTCAAAGCGACCGTATTCGGGGGGTAAAAAGCCCTGTGGCTTGACCTAAAGCAAGTCCCCGTCGTCTTGAAGTGATGAAAATCATGGCAAATACCACAAAGGAAGTGCTATGAGCACCACACCGGAAGCCATGATTTTTACCGCCATGGAAGACTGCCATCGGCAAATCCAGTCCCATTTGACGGAGCTGGCTCGGCTGATGGAAGCCATGGAAACGTCAAGCCTGGATGCCGAGGGCCAAAAGCGCATCGGGGCGATTGAGGCCTTTTTCTCTAGCACCGCGCGCCAGCACCATGCATTGGAAGAGCGCTATTTCTTCCCGCCCTTGTTGACGGGCCTTGACCTGGATTTGGTTGCCAAAGTCCGCAGTCTGCAGCAAGACCACGGTTGGATCGAGGAGAACTGGATCGAACTCTCGCCCCAGCTCAGCGCGGTGGCGTCGGGCAATAACTGGTTTGATCTGGCCGAGTTAAAGCACGGGGTGGAGGTGTTTGCCGAACTGTGCCGTACGCACCTCGCAGTGGAAGATACCTTGGTTTATCCCATGACGCGCGCGCGCCTGGAGGAACTGGCGGAGGCTATTCTTTAGCCACCGAAAGCGTCTGGCGTACAGCAGCCTTGTCGCCCGCGCTGGCAAACTTGCTGTATTTGCCCAACATGCCAACCAACTGGCCGTAGACGCGTGGCGCGCCGGCAATGCATTCTTGCTGGTCCAAAAAGTCGGCCTCGCCCGTGAAATTGCCCACCAGGCCGCCGGCCTCGGTCACCAACAGAGAGCCTGCGGCCAAGTCCCAGGGTTGCAGACCGCGCTCGAAAAAGCCATCCGTATAGCCCGCTGCCACATAGGCCAAGTCCAACGCGGCAGCGCCAGGGCGGCGAATACCGGCCGTGCGCTGCATCACGTCGCCCATCATGGCCAGGTATTCCTGAAAGTTGTCGCCTTCGCGGAAGGGAAAGCCGGTGGAAATCAGGCAGCCCTTGAGTTCGGTGCGCTTGGACACGCGGATGCGCCGGTCGTTCAAAAACGCACCCCGGCCCCGGGTGGCGGTAAACAAGTCGTTGCGCGTGGGGTCGTAGACCACCGCTTGCTCGACCTTGCCGTTGACGGCTAGCGCAATGCTCACGCAGTAAATGGGCAGGCCGTGGATAAAGTTGGTGGTGCCGTCTAGCGGATCGATGATCCAGACGAATTCGGAGTCTTGCGCGCCATGTTCGCGGCCCGATTCTTCGGCCCAGATGGCGTGGCCGGGGTAGGCCGCGAGCAGGGTGTCGATGATCGCTTTTTCTGCGGCATGGTCCACTTCGGTGACGAAATCGTTGGCCTTCTTTTGGGAAACCCGGACGGACTCGATGTCCAGCGCGGCGCGGTTGATGATGTTGCCAGCGGCGCGAGCGGCCTTGATGGCCACATTGATCATGGGGTGCAGATTGAGCGACATAGATTGTGGGGGTGAAGAACGGAAAATGGGTCGCGCTGGCGATGCAGCGTCGGCGGGGTTCATCCATGCGTGGGGCACGCAAGGCGACAATAGCCGGATTTTACCCGCCCACCCATGCTTGCTGATTCACCCGCGCCCATCACCTCCGGTTTGCACACCCGTTTCATCCTGATCCAGACCAGCCATGCCGGCAATGTGGGCGCCGCTGCGCGCGCCATGAAGACCATGGGCTTCGATGATTTGGTGCTGGTAGCGCCGCGCTGGGCCAATGTGCTGCGCCGCGAAGAAACCATACAGCGCGCCAGCGGCGCCCTGGACGTGCTGGAAAAATGCCGCATCGTCGATACCCTGGACGAGGCCCTGGACGGCGTGGACCACCTGTGCGCCACCGCCATGACGCCGCGCGACTTTGGCCCACCCACGCGCTGGCCGCGCGAGCACTTCACCGAACTTATGGCTGCGCCTGCCACTGGTGGCCTTGATGCCGCCGCGATCCGCCCTGCCGGCGTGGCGTTTTTGTTCGGCTCCGAGCGTTTTGGCATGCGCAACGAAGACGTTTACCGCTGCCACGCCTGCCTGAGCATTCCCAGCAACCCGCAGTTTGGCTCGCTCAATATTGGCGCCGCGCTGCAGGTTATCGCCTACGAATGGCGGCTGGCGCTGGGAGGCTTTGGGCCGCATGCGCAGACCCCCACGGGCGCGTTGGCCGACGCCGCCCAGGTTGCGGGCATGCTCACGCACCTGGAGCAGGCCTTGGTGGAATTGGCATTCCTAGACCCGGCGGCGCCCAAAAAGCTCATGCCACGCCTGAACCAGCTCTTCAACCGCGCTGCCGTCACCCAAGAAGAAATCCATATCCTGCGCGGCATTGCCAAGGCGGTTATGCAGCAATCGGCCCAATTGCGCGCGGGCAAAACCCCGGCCGCTGCCGACGACGGCGCCAAGGGATAGACTCCAACGCATGTTTTCCCGCATCCGCTCCGACATCCAATGCATTCTTGACCGCGACCCGGCTGCGCGCAGCACCTGGGAGGTCATCACCTGCTACCCCGGCCTGCACGCGGTGGTCTTGCACCGACCGGCACATTGGTTCTGGACCCATGGCTTTCAATGGCTGGGCCGCTTTACCTCGCATATCGCACGTTTTTTGACCGGCATCGAAATCCACCCCGGCGCCAAAATCGGCGACCGCGTGTTTTTTGACCACGCCATGGGCACGGTGGTGGGCGAGACCGCTGAGATTGGCGACGGCTGCACGATTTACCAGGGCGTCACCTTGGGCGGCACTTCGCTTTACAAAGGCGCCAAGCGCCACCCCACTTTGGGCAAAGACGTGGTGGTCAGCGCCGGTGCCAAAGTGCTGGGCGGCTTTGAAGTGGGCGACGGCGCCAAGATCGGCAGCAACGCCGTGGTGATCAAGCCCGTGCCCGCAGGTGCTACCGCCGTGGGCATTCCGGCGCGCATCATCCAAAGCAAAGCGGGCGAGAGCGCCGACGTGGCGGCCCAGCAACCCAAGTTCAGCGCCTACGGCATCACCCAAGAAGACGACCCAGTGAGCCAGGCCCTGCGCGGCCTGATCGACAGCGCGTCGAGCCAAGACCACCAGATCGCGCTGCTGTGGCAGGCGCTGGAAAAGCTGTGCCAACAACAACAAGTGCAAATGCCCGGCGACGCCGCGCGCAGCGAATGCTTTGAGGCCGAGCGCCTCAACCAACTGGTCGGAAAATAATCAGCCCACGCGCGGCGCACGCTGCGCGGTTTTGGGGCGAAAGGCCTTGCACACCGCGTCCACGGTTTCAAGGTAGGGCCCGCCGATCAGGTCGATGCAATAGGGCACGGCGGCAAAAATGCCGGGCACCTTAGACGCGCCGGTCTCGTCTTTGAGACCTTCGAGCGTTTGCGCAATCGACTTGGGCTGGCCTGGCAGGTTGATGATCAGGCTCTTGCCTCGGATCACCGCCACCTGCCGCGACAAAATAGCAGTCGGTACAAAGTTCAGGCTAATCTGGCGCATTTGTTCGCCAAAACCGGGCATTTCTTTGTGGGCGATCGCCAGCGTGGCTTCGGGTGTGACGTCGCGCAGGGCCGGGCCGGTGCCGCCGGTGGTGAGCACCAGGCTGCAGCCGGCGTCCACCAGTTCAATCAGCGCGGCGCTGATACCGGGCTGTTCATCGGGAATCAGCCGCGCATCGAACGTAATGGGGTTGATCAGGGCGCTGCGCAGCCAATCTTGCAGCGCGGGCAAACCCAGGTCTTGGTAGACCCCGCTGCTGGCCCGGTCGCTGATGGACACGATGCCGATCTTGACGGCCTCGGGGGGCGCGGCATCCGCAGGCGCGCTTTGGCTCATGCATCGGCTCCGGGGTTGGTGGGCGGCAGTTCTTCGTCGTCCACATTGTTTTCGCCCAGCAACGCGGCACGCAGCAGCTGAAAAATATCGCGGTAAGCGCGACCGTGGCGCTGGGCCTCGCCGGGGCGCTCGGGCACCGCGTCTTTGCGGGCCTGGCGCACCAGGGCGCGCAGCTGCTGGCTGTCGGTGGACGGGCTCAGGGTGATCCACTGGCCCAGCGCGTCGTCGTCGGCCAGCAAGCGGTCGCGCCACATCTCAGCCTGGTGCAGGGTTTGCGTTTCCAGGGCCGAGGGCGTGTGTTGCTCTACCAGCGCGGTGCGAATGGCTTCGTGCTTTTCGGGCTCTAGTTTGCGCATCAGCTTGCCGATGAACTGCATCTGGCGGCGCTTGCCTTCAAAATTGGTGATGCGTTTGGCCTCGGTAAGGGCCTCGACCAGTTTTTCTGGCAGGTCCAGGCGCAGCAGCAGCTCTGTGCGCAAGGTCAGCAGGTCTTCACCGAGCTTTTGCACTTCGGTGCTTTCGCGTTTAAGGTCGGTGCGGGTCGCTTCGTCCGTGCCTTTGAGCTCGCGTTTGTATTCCAGATCCAGCGCGCTGCCTTCGGCTACAAACTGGCCTTTGACGAAGTAGCCTTTTTTTAATTTTCTTGACATAGCCAAGTATCATAGCTTCCGCATGAAAAAACCAAAAATCTCCCCTAAAGTGCTCGCCTCCACGCCCCTGCCGGGTTTTGCTTACAGCCGCGCATTCTTTGAATCCCGCGTGGACGCCAGCCTCAAGGCGGCCAAAAAGCTGGGTGCGTCTGACGCTGCCGCTGAAGTGTCCGAAGGCTGCGGCCTGAGCGTGTCGGTGCGCAACGGCGAACTGGAAAACGTGGAGCGCAACCGAGACAAATCCCTGGGTGTGACGGTTTACCTGGGTAAACGCCGGGGCAACGCCAGCACTTCTGATTTTTCAGACGCGGCCATCGCGCAAACCGTGCGCGCGGCCTATGACATTGCCCGCTTTACCGCCGAAGACCCGTTTGCCCGCCTGCCCGCCGCCAAAGACATTTGCCCGGTCAGCCAACGCGAGCGTGATCTTGACTTGTTCCACCCCTGGGCCGTGACCAGCGCCGAAGCGGCTGAGTTGGCCTTGCAATGCGAAGGCGCCGCCCTGTCGGTGGACAAGCGCATCACCAACAGCGAAGGCGCGGCCGTGTCTGCCCAGCAGTCGCACTTCTTTACCGCCCACACCAACGGCTTTCGCGGCGGCTATGCCAGTTCGCGCCATTCGCTGTCGGTCTCGCCCATCGCTGGCAAGGGCAAAGACATGCAGCGTGACGGCTGGTACAGCTCCATGCGCCGTGCCTCGGACCTGGCCTCGCCCGAACAGGTTGGCCGCTACGCCGCCGAGCGCGCCCTGAGCCGCCTCAAATCCCGCAAGATCGCCACCACCGAATGCCCCGTTTTGTTTGAGTCGCCCATGGCTGCGGGGCTCTTGGGCGCCTTGGTGCAGGCGGTCAGCGGCGGCGCGCTCTACCGCAAAAGCTCGTTTTTGCTCAATTCGCTGGGCAAGCCGGTCTTGCCCAAGCACCTGGACTTGTTTGAAGACCCGTTTGTGATGGGCGGCAAAGGCAGCTCGCCTTTTGACGAAGAAGGCGTTCGCGTGCAGGCCCGCCAGGTGGTGGAAGCCGGGCGTCTGCAAGGCTACTTCTTGAGCAGCTACACCGCGCGCAAACTCGGCATGCAAACCACCGGCAACGCCGGGGGCTCGCACAACCTGATCCTGCGCTCGCGCCACACCCGTGCGGGCGACGACCTCGACGCCATGATCCGCAAACTCGGCACCGGCCTGTTGGTTACCGAGCTGATGGGCCAGGGCGTGAATTACGTCACCGGCGACTATTCACGCGGCGCCAGTGGCTTCTGGGTCGAAAACGGCCAGATCGCTTATCCGGTTCATGAAATCACCATCGCCGGCAACATGAAAACCATGCTGCGCGGCATCGAGGCGGTCGGCGCTGACGCCTACAACTACGGCGCCAAGACGGTCGGGTCTATTTTGGTGAACCGGATGAAGGTGGCGGGGTCGTAATAAGGCCCTTTGCATAGCGCGGCTTCGCAGACCACTAGCCAATAAAAAAGCCAACCCTTTTGGGGTTGGCTTTTTTGATTTCATTGGTGCCGGAGAGATGAATCGAACACCCGACCTTCTCATTACGAATGAGCTGCTCTACCGACTGAGCTACACCGGCGCACAGGTCGAATTATAGCCAGCGGCTTCTCGGCTTTTCAGCCCTGCGATGCCGCTTCCGCGTAATAGCGCGTTACCCGATCCACTTCGTTTTTAGAACCCAAGACCACGCTCACGCGCTGGTGCAACTGCGCTGGAGGGATGTCCATGATGCGCTGCTGTCCGTTGGTGGAGGCGCCGCCGGCCTGCTCGATCAGCCAGGACATGGGGTTGGCCTCGTACATCAGGCGCAGCTTGCCGGGCTTATTGGGTTCACGTTTGTCCCAGGGGTACATAAAGACGCCGCCGCGCGTAAGGATGCGGTGCACATCGGCCACCATGCTGGCAATCCAGCGCATGTTGAAGTTTTTGCCGCGCGGGCCTTCGGTGCCTTGCAGGCATTCGTCAATGTAGCGGCGGGTGGGCGCGTCCCAGTGGCGCATATTGCTCATGTTGATGGCAAATTCTTGCGTGTCTTCGGGAATCGTCACATGCTCTTGCGTCAGCACAAACGAGCCTTGCTCGCGGTCTAGCGTAAACATGGCCACGCCCCGACCCACGGTCAGCACCAGCGTGGTTTGCGGGCCGTAGACGCAATAACCGGCGGCCACTTGCTGGCTGCCGGCTTGCAAAAAGTCGCCTTCGGTAACCGCCGGTCCTTCAGGCTTGCGCAGCACGCTAAAAATCGTGCCGATGCTCACATTGACGTCGATATTGCTCGATCCGTCCAAAGGATCAAACAGCAGCAGGTATTCACCCTGGGGATAGCGGTTGGGCACGACGTAAATGTCTTCCATCTCTTCGCTGGCCATGGCCGCCAGATGGCCGCCCCATTCGTTGGCTTCGATCAGCACTTCGTTGGCGATGATGTCGAGCTTTTTCTGGATCTCGCCTTGCACATTTTCGGTCTGCGCCGCGCCCAGCACGCCGCCTAAGGCGCCTTTGTTCACGGCGTGGCTGATGCTCTTGCAGGCGCGCGCCACCACTTCAAGCAGCAGGCGCAGTTGCGCGGGAATGGTGCCGTCAACGCGTTGTTGCTCCACCAGGTAGCGGGTGAGCGAAATGGGGTTTGCCATGGAATTGCCTTGTGTTGTGTTTATTCGGCCAGCGCGTGGTCGATGACCTCGCGCACGTCGTTGCTCAGATCGGCCTTGGCGGCCACGCGCTGCAGCGCTTCGCGCGCGCCGCTGCGGTAGGGCTCGGCCAGGCGTTTCCAGCGGTCCAGGGCGCGCGCCAAGCGGGCAGCCACTTGCGGGTTGATGGCGTCAAGCGCAATCACCTGCTGGCTCCAGAACACATAGCCAGCCGCATCTGCGCGGTGGAAGGCGCCGGGGTTGGCGCTGCAGTAGCTAAAGATCACGCTGCGCGCGCGGTTGGGGTTGCGCAGATGGAAGTCTGGGCGTTTGAGCAAGATCTGCACTTCGCGCAGCACATTGCCGCCTTTGTCGCAAGCCCCCGCTTGCATGGCGAACCACTTGTCCAAAACCAGGGCTTCGTCTTTGAATTGCGCATGGAAAATTTGCAGTGCACGGACGGCCAGGGGGTGGCCGCTGCCAATCAGTGCTTGCAAGGCGTTGGCCTGGTCGGTCATGTTGCTGGCGTCTTTGAAGCGCTGCAGCGCTTTGCCCGGCCACACCGGGTCGCCCGAGGCGTTGGCCGCCAGGCACAGGTGGGCCAGCGCCTGCCCGACCAGCGCGCGCCGCCCGGCCGAGCTGGCATCGGGGCGAAAACCGCCGCTGTCTTGGTGCGAGGCATAGGCCCACTCCCAGTCGGCGTAGAGCGCCGTGGCCAGCTGCAGGCGCATGGCTTCGCGCACGGTGTGGATGCGCTGCGGATCCACCACGGCCAATTGTTCGGCGATATAGACCTCAGACGGCAGCGTGAGCACCAGCTCTTTGAACGCGGCGTCCAGGGTGGGGTGGCGCAGCACATCGCGCAGGGCGCCCAAGAGCGTGGCGTCTAGCAGTTGCGCGGGCTCGGCCTCAGTTGGGGCAGCAATGGCGCGCAGGGCGCAGCCCAGCAGCAGGCGCTGGCCGGCTTCCCAGCGGTTGAAAGCGTCACTGTCGTGGGCCAGTAGCGCGAGCAACTGCGCGTCGGTGTATTCAAAGTCCAGCACCACCGGGGCAGAAAAGCCGCGCAGGATGGAAGGCACCGGTTCTTCTGCCACATTGACAAAGGTAATTGACTGGTTCTGCTCAGTCATCACCAGCAGGTAGTTGGGGTTGGCGGCGCTACTGGCGGCGGTTTGCAAGGGCAGGGCGGCGCCACTTTGCGCGCCCACCAGCCCCAGGCGCACCGGGATCACAAACGGCGCTTTGGGCTCCTGGCCCGGCGTGGGCGCGCAGTTTTGCATGAGCATGAGCGTGTAGGTCTGTGCGGCGGCGTCAAACTGGCCGCTGGCGGTCAGGTGCGGCGTGCCGGCCTGGCTGTACCAGCGCTTGAACTGGGGCAAGAGCGCGGCCAGGCTCGAGGCTGGGTTGGCGTCGGCAATGGCCTGGGCAAAGTCGTCGCAGGTCACAGCCTGGCCGTCAAAGCGCTCGAAATACAGCTTCATGCCGCGCGCAAAACCGGCGCGGCCACTGGTCTCGTCGCCCTGGGCGGCCAGGGTTTGCATCATGCGCACCACTTCAGCGCCTTTTTCGTAGATGGTCACGGTGTAGAAGTTGTTGATTTCTACATAGCTGTCAGGCCGCACCGCGTGGGCCATGGGGCCGGCGTCCTCAGGAAACTGGGCGCTGCGCAGCACGCGCACATCCTCAATGCGCTTGACGGCGCGGGCCGACGGGTCGGCGCACAGGTCTTGGCTGAATTCTTGGTCGCGAAAGACGGTTAAGCCTTCTTTGAGGCTCAACTGGAACCAGTCGCGGCAGGTAATGCGGTTGCCGGTCCAGTTGTGGAAGTATTCATGGCCCACGACGCTCTCGATATTGGCGTAGTCCACGTCCGTAGCCGTGGCCGGGTTGGCCAGCACGTACTTGGTGTTGAAGATGTTCAGGCCCTTGTTCTCCATGGCGCCCATGTTGAAGTCGCTGGTGGCCACAATCATGAAGCGTTCCAGGTCCAGGGGCAGGCCAAAGCGCGCCTCGTCCCAGGCCACGCTGGCCATCAGTGAATTCATGGCGTGCTCGGTCTTGTTCAGGTCGCCGGGGCGCACATAGACCTGCAGCAAGTGCTCTTTGCCCGCCAGCGAGCTGATGCGCTGTTCGCGGCACACCAGTTGCCCGGCCACCAATGCAAACAGATAGGCGGGTTTTTTGTGCGGGTCCACCCACTGCGCAAAGTGGCGACCGTCTGGCAGATCGCCGTGGTCCACCAGGTTGCCGTTGGACAGCAGCACGGGGTAAGCGGCCTTTTCGGCGCGCAGCGTGACGGTGTAGCTGGCCATCACATCGGGGCGGTCCAGGAAGTAGGTGATGCGCCTAAAGCCTTCGGCCTCGCACTGGGTAAAAAACGAGTCGTTGCTGACGTACAAGCCCATGAGCTTGGTGTTCTTGACCGGTGCGCAGGTGGTAAAAATCTCCAGCGCAAAGGGCTCGGGGCCTTCGGGCAGGTTTTCCAGCACCAGTTTTTCGCCGTCCATCTTGAAGGACGTGCCCGCGCCGTTGACCAGCACGCGCGCCAGGTTGAGCTCTTCGCCGTCCAGGCGCAGCGCTTGCGCGGGCACGTCGGGGTTGCGGCGCAGCGTCATCTTGTTGAGCACCCGGGTTTTGGCCGGGTCTAGGTCAAACGCCAGATCGACGGTGTCAATCCAGAACGCTGGGGGCGTGTAGTCGCCCCGGCGCACGGTGGTGGCGGGGGCCTGGCCTTCTCGCAATGTCAACATGAAAAACTCTCCTGTTGGGTGGGGCCATTGTGGCCCTCTTGTGTTAAACGCCTTGCTTGAGCGAGGCTTGTATGAAGGGGTCCAAGTCACCGTCCAGCACTTTTTGCGTGGCCGATGTCTCGTAATTGGTGCGCAGGTCTTTGATGCGGCTGTTGTCCAGCACATACGAGCGAATCTGGTGGCCCCAGCCCACGTCGGTCTTGGTGTCTTCGAGCTTTTGCTGCGCTTCTTGCTGCTTGCGCAGTTCAAAGTCATAGAGGCGGCTGCGCAGGCGCTTCCAGGCCACGTCGCGGTTGCCGTGCTGGCTGCGGCCATCTTGGCACTGCACCACGATGCCGGTGGGCAAGTGGGTCAGGCGCACGGCCGAGTCGGTCTTGTTGATGTGCTGGCCGCCCGCGCCGCTGGCGCGAAAGGTGTCCACCCGCACATCCGACGGGTTGATGTCGATCTCAATCGAGTCGTCAATCTCGGGGTAGACAAACACGCTAGCAAAGCTGGTGTGGCGTCCGCCGGAGGAATCAAACGGCGATTTGCGCACCAGGCGGTGCACGCCGGTCTCGGTGCGCAGCAGGCCAAAGGCGTATTCGCCCTCAATCTTGATGGTCGCGCCCTTGATGCCAGCAATGTCGCCCGCGGTTTCGTCTTCCACGGTGGTCGCAAAGCCCTTGCGTTCGGCATAGCGCAGGTACTGGCGCAGCAGCATGCTGGCCCAGTCGCAGGCCTCGGTGCCGCCCGCGCCAGACTGGATGTCCAAAAAGCAGTTCAGCGGATCAGCCGGGTTGTTGAACATGCGCCGGAATTCCAGGCCCTCGATGGTGGTGGCCAGCGTGGCGGCTTCGGCCTCAATCGTCAGCAGGCCGGCTTCGTCGCCGTCTTCCTTGGACATCTCATACAACTCGGTGTTGTCGGCCAGGTCGCGGTCCAATTGATCCAGCGTGACCACTACGCCTTCAAGCGCTTTTTTCTCTTTGCCCAGTTCTTGGGCGCGCTTGGGGTCGTTCCAGACGGTGGGGTCTTCTAGCGATGCGTTAACCGTGCGCAGGCGTTCCGATTTGGCAGCGTAGTCAAAGATACCCCCGAAGCTCGGCGGTGCGCGCGCTGAGGTCGTTGAGTTGGGTGCCAATGAGGTTGGTGCGTTCTGCGTCCATGGGGTATTCCTGCGGTATTTGGGTAATTGGCGGGTATTTTCTCACGCGCGCCTTGCAGGCGCCGTTAAGCGCTGTCGCTCTGGCCCCCAACGCCGTGGCGAAGGCGGCGATCGACCACTTCAAACAGCGCCATGCCCGCCAACATGGCCGCCACAAACGCCGCCGCCTTGGGCTGCCCGGCGGCCAGCGCCACCACGGCCGGTCCGGGGCAAAAACCGGCCAGGCCCCAGCCCACGCCAAATACCAAAGAGCCCAGCACCAGGCGTTTGTCCACCGCGCCTGCGTCGGGCCAATACAAGGCGCCGCCTAAAA
>CANGHQ010000010.1 GCA_947453585.1 Burkholderiales bacterium
CCATTCCAGGCGAGGGTGCCCGGCGCTGGCGGGCACTTGCACCGAAAACGACATGTCCGAGGGCGCCGTAATCACGCCCAACTCGGCAAACAGAGCGATCAGCTGCGGGTAGGTGCGCTCGTTAAATACCAAAAAGCCGGTGTCCACGCCATGGGTGCGCGGCCCCTGCGGCGTATCCAGCGTGACGTCCACCGTGTGCGTGTGGCCGCCAAAGTAGCTCCCCGCCTCCAGTAGCGTGATTTGGGCGTGCGGCTGCAGGCGGTGCGCAGCGGCCAAACCGGCAATTCCGGAGCCGACAATTGCGATTTTCATAAGAGGCTTGACATAATCAGGTAACTATACGGTAATTTCGCGACCGAGCGGTATTTTTTCGTAATTCCCGGTTTAAGCTGGATCAAGCCGAGCCGCTTTAGCAACCCCACGCCGCGTACGCTGACACACCGACGGCCTAAAATTAGCCACCTTTTGAAAGACCGACATGCTTTATCCCGAACTCTTCCGACAGCTCGAAGCCGTGCGCTGGGACATGGAGCGCGACATTCCCTGGGACAGCTTTGACGCAGCAGAGCTCACCGACGAGCAAGCCACCACCATCAAGATGAACGCGATCACTGAATGGTCGGCGCTGCCGGCTACCGAGATGTTTTTGCGGGACAACCAGGGCGACAGCGACTTTTCGGCCTTTATGTCCATCTGGTTTTTTGAAGAGCAAAAACACGCGCTGGTGCTAATGGAATACCTGCGCCGCTTTCGCCCCGAGCTGGTGCCCACCGAGGCCGAGCTTCACAACGTGCGTTTCGAGTTTGACCCGGCGCCTGCGCTGGAGACGCTGATGCTGCACTTTTGCGGCGAAATCCGCCTCAACCACTGGTACCGCCGCGCCAGCGAGTGGCATACCGAGCCGGTGATCAAAGCCATTTACACCCGCCTGAGCCAGGACGAGGCGCGCCACGGCGGTGCCTATCTAAAGTACATGAAGCGCGCCATCCAGAACACGGGCTTGGAGGCCAAAGGCGCGTTTGCCAAGGTCGGCGTGCTCATGGCCAGCGCCCGGCGCACCGCGCAGGCCCTGCACCCCACCAACCTGCACGTGAGCAAGGCCTTGTTCCCCAACGACACCATCCAAAGCCGCCTGCCCAACCCGCAGTGGCTGGAGCACTGGCTGGACCAGCAAATCAAGTTTGACGACGTGTGGGAAACCAAAGTGGTCGAGCGCATCTTGCACAACATGAGCCTGCTGCTGGAACGCAGTTTTGCCACCGTGCAAGAGCTCAACAAATACCGCAAGGAAATCGCCCGCGACTTGGCCGCCTCGCTGGCGAGCGCGCCCGCTGCAGCCGCTTCGCAGGCATGAGCGTGAGCTACCCGCCCCCGGCCTTGCTGGACAAGATCTGCCCGCGTGTGGATTTGGCCTCCGCGCTGGCGCAGTTGCCCCGGCCTTGGGTGTTTACCAACGGCGTGTTTGACGTGCTGCACCGCGGCCACGTGCTGTACCTGGCGCAGGCCCGCGCCTTGGGTGGCAGCCTGATCGTGGCGCTCAACACCGACGCCTCAGTGCGCCGCCTGGGCAAGGGCGACGACCGGCCGCTCAACGTGCAGGACGACCGCGCCGTGGTCATGGCAGGCCAGCAAGCGGCAAGCCTGGTGACCTGGTTTGACGAAGACACGCCTGAGGCGCTGATTGCCGAAATCCGCCCCGACATCTTGGTCAAGGGCGGCGACTACGACATGGCCGTCTTGCCCGAGACCGCGCTGGTGCAATCCTGGGGCGGCAAGGCGCTGGCGCTGCCCTTTGTGTCGGGTTATTCAACCACCGCCTTGCTGAAAAAAATCCGGGCCCAAAACCCAACCTAGTCGCCCTATGGGTCATCGGGCTTTGACATAGGTCAAGCTGAATGCGAATCCTTCTCGTTTAGAATCGCATCACCTTAACGATGTGTGGCTTGCGCGTTCAAGCCCCTGCGCCATGAAAACCTCCTCTGTTTGCGCCAAGCTGATGCCACTGGCCTTTGTTCTTTGGGGCGCTTTTGCGGCCAATGCTGCGGTCGCCGCCGATTTCGAGCTGGCGCTGACGATCAAAGACCACCGCTTTGAACCCACCGAGCCGGTGGTGCCCGCCAACCAGCGCGTGCGCCTGACGGTGCACAACCAGGACAGCACGCCCGAGGAGTTCGAGAGCAAGGCCCTGGGCCGCGAAAAAATCATTCCCGGCAAGGCGAAGGCGGTGATTTTTGTGGGTCCGCTCAAGCCCGGGCGCTATCCCTTCTTCGGCGAATTCAACGAAGCCACCGCCCAGGGCGTGCTGGTGGTTCAGTAAATACAGGGGACTTCTGCATGTTTGCCACCAGCCTGATCGTGTTCCGGGAAACCCTGGAAGCTGCCTTGTTCATCGGCATCATTGCCGCCGCCACGCGGGGCGTGGCGCGGCGTAGCACCTGGATTGCCGCGGGCGTGCTGGCCGGCGTGCTGGGCGCGCTGGCGCTGGCCGCGGGCATGGAGCGCATCAGCGCCTGGGCCGATGGCGTGGGCCAGGACTTGCTCAACGTAGGCATCTTGACGGTAGCGCTGGCGATGCTGGCCTGGCATTGCGTCTGGGTGTCTGTCCATGGGCGCGAAATGGCGCTGGCCGCACGCCAGATTGGCCAGTCTGCCGCGCAGGCCGACGGTGCACTGTGGGCGCTGGCCGTGGCGGTGGCGCTCACCGTGCTGCGCGAAGGAGCCGAAACCGTGCTGTTTGTCAGCGGTTTGCTCTCGGGCGAATCCACCGGTCTGGGGGCCCTGATGGGCGCGGTGCTGAGCGGCTTGGCCGCGGGCGTGCTGGTGGGGCTGGTGATGTACTTGGGGCTGGCGCGGGTGCAGGCGCGCCATTTGTTTTCGGTGACCAACACCTTGGTGCTGCTGCTGGCGGGCAGCCTGGCCAGCCAACTGGCCAAGGCGCTGGTGCAAGCCGGATTGCTGGACTGGGGCAGCCAGCCGGTGTGGGACGGATCAAGCCTGCTGGCCAACGACTCGGCGCTGGGCACCTTTTTGCACGCGCTGATGGGCTACGACGCCAGCCCCAGCGCCTTGCAGTTGGGTTTTTATGCTGGCGCCATTGCGCTGGTGATGCTGGCCACCCGCAGCGTGCAGCGCCGCGCGGCGCTGGTTCCTCGCTAAAAGCGTCGTTCCCGGCTCTCAGGCCAAGGCGAAACTTTCCGCCCGGGCTTGCGCCCAGTGGCGGCGGTACAGCAGGGGCAAGTCGTCCAGGCTCTCGCCCAGCAAGCTGCCCACCGGAAGCTCGTTCAACAGCGCCTGCGCCAGACTGGCCACCGTGTGGTCGCCGGTGCGGCGCACGATGTGGTGCGCGGTGATCTGGTTGGGGTGTTGCACCCCGGCGGCCTGCACCAGCTCTTGCAGCGCATGCAGGGTTTGCTGGTGGAAGTGGTAGACACGCTCGGCCTTGTCGGGAACCACCAGCGCTTGCTGGCGCAGCGGGTCTTGCGTGGCCACGCCGGTGGGGCAGTGGCCGGTGTGGCAGGTTTGTGCTTGCAGGCAGCCCAGCGCAAACATGAAGCCGCGCGCGCTATTGCACCAGTCCGCGCCCAGCGCCATCAGGCGCGCCACGTCAAAGGCGTTGATCACCTTGCCCGCGCAGCCAATTTTGATGCGGTCGCGCAAGCCCGCGCCGCGCAAGGTGTTGTGCACCAGCATCAGGCCTTCTTGCAGCGGTGTGCCCACGTGGTCGATAAATTCCAGCGGCGCCGCACCGGTGCCGCCCTCGGTGCCATCCACCACAATGAAGTCGGGCGTGATGCCGGTCTGCACCATGGCCTTGACCATGGAAAACCATTCCCAGGGGTGGCCGATGCACAGCTTGAAGCCGGTGGGCTTGCCGCCCGAGAGTTCGCGCAGGCGGGCAATGAAATGCATCATTTCCACCGGCGTGCCAAAGGCGCTGTGGGCGGCGGGCGACACACAATCCACGCCCATGGGCACACCGCGCGCTTGCGCGATTTCGGCCGTCACCTTGGGGCCGGGCAATACGCCACCGTGGCCGGGCTTGGCGCCCTGGCTGAGCTTGATCTCGATGAGCTTGACCTGCGGGTCGCGCGCGTTGGCCTTGAACTTTTCGGCGCTGAAGGTGCCGTCGTCGTTGCGGCAGCCAAAGTAGCCCGAGGCCACTTCCCAGATCAGGTCGCCACCGTGCTTGCGGTGGTGTGTAGATATCGAGCCTTCGCCCGTGTCATGGGCAAAGCCGCCACGCTTGGCGCCGGCGTTGAGCGCCTGGATGGCGTTGGCGCTCAGGGCCCCAAAGCTCATGGCCGAAATATTGAACACGCTGGCGCTGTAAGGCTGCGCGGTGTCGGGCCCGATGGTGATGCGAAAGTCGTGGCTGGCAACCGTGCTGGGTGCCACCGAATGCGTCATCCACTCGTGGCCCTTGGCGTAGGCGTCGCGCTGCGAGCCAAAAGGGTGTTTGTCCGAGTCGCCCTTGGCGCGCTGGTAGACGAGCGAGCGCTGCGCCCGCGAAAAAGGTGCGGCCTCGTTGTCGCTCTCAATAAAGTACTGGCGAATCTCGGGGCGGATGAATTCGAGCATGAAGCGCAAGTGCCCAATGACGGGGTAGTTGCGCAAAATCGAGCGCTTTGACTGCAGCAAGTCGTGCACGCCCACACCGCCCAAGTAGCCAAAAACCAGCACTGGCACCAAGTGGCCGCCATCGGCCCACAGCACCGCGCTGAACAAAAATCCCAGCACGATCAGCGTAAACGCCAGGTAGCGCATGGGGTACACAAAATGCAGCAGCTTCAACATGGTTTGTTCCTCTTTGTTATACGGGGCTGGCACTCGCCGCCCCGCTGAACCATACCATTGCCGCCAGCGCCAGCATGGTCAGGGCGATCAGGCCGTCGAGCACGCGCCAGGCCAGGGGCCGGGCAAACAGGGGCTGCAACAAGCGCGCGCCAAAGCCCAAGGCAGCGAACCACACGCCGCTGGCCAGGGCTGCGCCGGTGCCAAACAGCCAGCGCCCCGCTTCACCGCGCTGGTTGGCCACCGAGCCCAGCAGCACTACGGTGTCCAGATAAACATGCGGATTGAGAAAGGTAAACGCAAAGCAGCTCGCCAGCGCCGCGCCAAGCGACAGGCCGGGCGTGTCTGCCACCTGCAAAGCACCGGCGCCTGCGGCCCGGCGCGCGGCCAGCAAGCCGTAGGCCAGCAGAAACAGTGCGCCGCCGATGCGGGTGATTTCCATGAACACCGGGCTGCCGCGCACCAGCGCACCGGCGCCGGCAATGCCCGCCACGATCAGCAATGCGTCTGACGCGGCGCAAAACAGCACCAGCGGCAGCACATGCTGGCGCAAGATGCCTTGGCGCAGCACAAAGGCGTTTTGCGAGCCGATGGCCACGATCAGCGCCAGGCTGGTGGCAAAGCCGGTCCAGAAGTCGGCGTTCATGCCGCCGTGGAACCCGCCTTAGGCGGGGGCAGCAATTCCAGCAGGCGGCGCAGGCTGTGGTGCAAGGTGGCCTGGCGCACGGCGGCGCGGTCGCCCTCGAAGTGCATCACTTCACTTTGCAACGCCGGGGCTTGCGCGGGTGCGCTTACTCCGCCTGCAAGGTCTGCGCCCGCATCTGGTGCTGACGCGCCAGACGTTTGCGCTGGCAAAGCCCAGGCAAACCACACCGTCCCCACCGGCTTGTCCGCGCTGCCGCCGCCCGGTCCGGCCACGCCAGTAACGGCCAGCGCCACCTGCGCGTGGGCGTGCTGCAAAGCGCCCTGGGCCATGGCACGCGCTACCAGTTCGCTGACCGCGCCGTGCTGCGAAATCAGCGCTGCGTCTATGCCCAGCATTTGCGCCTTGGCGGCGTTGGAATAGGTAACAAAGCCGCGCTCAAACCAGGTGCTCGAACCCGCCAGATCGGTGCAGGCGGCGGCAATCAGGCCGCCGGTGCAGCTCTCGGCGGTGGCCAGCATCCAGCCGCGCGCGAGCAGTTGCGCGGCCAGCGTTTCCACCATGCGCGCGGTTTCGGCTTCTGCGGGAGTGGTCACTGCGTCCACCTTCACCAGACCGCCCGCCACAGCGCAATCACCAACAGCGTGCAGCCGGCGGCCACCAGGTCGTCGAGCATGATGCCCCAGCCGGCCTTGGCCCAAGCCCACCTGTCGGTGCTGGGGTCCAGGCCGTGGTACAGGCGGTCCGCCCAGCCCACGGGGCCGGGTTTGACTGCGTCAAAAAACCTGAACAGGCCAAAGGCCACCAACTGGCCAATCAGACCGGCCGGCATCACCAGCCACAAGATGAGCCAAAAGGCCACGGCCTCGTCCCACACCACGCTGCCGGGGTCGAGCACGCCCATGTTGCGGGCGGTGACAGTGCACACCCACCAGCCAATCGGCACCGAGGCGGCAATCAGCAGCGCCCAGCGCGTGTCGTTCATCCAGGGCGAGAGCGCCAAAAAGAACACCCAGGCCCAGAGCGTGCCCGCCGTGCCTGGGGCAAAGCGGCTCAGGCCCGAACCAAAGCCCAGCGCCAGCAAATGCGCCGGGTGCGCCAGCATGAAGCGCAGCGTGGGGCGTGCGCTAAACCGGGTGGCGCCCGGATTGGTGGGGTGAACGGTTTGGGCTTCGGTCATGCAGTGGTTTTGGTGGCAGCAGAAAAATGGTCAAAAGACGCAAACTGCGTCGCCACGCTGCGTCCCAGGCCGTCAACCAAGCGCAGGCCCGGCGCGGCTTGCATGGTACCAATGCGGGTCACAGGCGTGGCACTCTGGGCGGCGGCCTGTTGCACCGCTGCGCACTCGGTCGGCGCGGCGCAAAACACCAGCTCGTAGTCGTCACCCCCGGCCAGCACGCATTGCAGCGCCAGGGCTTGGGGGTGTTGCGTGTCCCAAGCCGCGCCCGTTTTCTGATCAAACTGCGTCTGCCCGCCGGGGTAGTGGGTGCGGGCGGCCAGCAGCGGCAGCACGCGGTCCACGTCCACCTCGGCGCCCAGGCCAGAGCGTTCCAAGATATGGCCCAGGTCGCCAACCAGGCCGTCGCTCACATCGGCGCAGGCGCTGGCCACGCCGCGCAGCGCTTGGCCCAAGGCCACGCGCGGGCTGGGGCGCTCCAGCCGCTGGCGTGCTTGCGCCAGCACAACGGGTGGCAGCGGCACGCGGCCCAGCAGCGCTTGCAGGGCCAGCGCCGCGTCGCCCAGGGTGCCGCTGACATAAATATCGTCGCCTATCTGCGCGCCGCTGCGCAGCAAGGCGCTGGTGGGCACCAGCGGCCTGCGCGCGTGGTGGCTCTGCGCGGGCACTTCGCCAAACACGGTGATGCAGATGTTCAAGGGCCCGCGCGTGGTGTCGCCGCCAATCAGCTCACAGCCATGGGCGTCGGCCAGCGCCAGCAGGCCTTGGGCAAAGGGGGCGAGCCAGGCCTCGTTAGCCTCGGGCAGCGCCAGCGCCAGCGTAAAAGCCAGGGGACGCGCGCCGCAGGCGGCCAGGTCGCTCAGGTTGACCGCCAGGGATTTGTGGCCCAGCGCCTGCGGATCGGTGTCGGCAAAAAAGTGGCGGCCACTGACCAGCATGTCGGTGGAAATGGCCATTTGCATGCCCGGCGCGCTTTGCAGCAAGGCGCAGTCGTCGCCCACGCCCAGCACCGCTTTGGGGGTGGGACGGGTAAAAAACCGGCGGATCAGGTCAAACTCGCCCATGGCTGCAGGCGGCGTCAATGCAGGGTGCGTTTGCCAGGGGTGCCGCTGCTGCTCAGGGCGTCGAGCACAAACATCGGGATGTCCACGTCAAACTTTTCGCCGTCATCGGCCACGCAAAAAAAGCTGCCGTGCATGGTGCCTGTGGGCGTGCGCAGGCGCGTGCCGCTGGTGTATTCAAAAGCTTGGCCGGGCTTGAGCAGGGGCTGCTGACCGACCACGCCCAAGCCCTTGACCTTTTCGGTGTGGCCGTTGGCGTCGTTGACGTTCCAGGTGCGCGAAATGAGTTGCGCGGCAATGCTGCCGGTGTTGGTAATGGTGATGGTGTAGGCAAACAGGTACAAACCCTGTTCGGGCGAAGACTGTTCCGGCAGATACTGGGGAAAGACTTCAACAGAGAACTGGTAGAGGCGGGGTGGCTTGGGCATGCTGCGATGCTACCGCCGAAAATCAGGTATGTTCAGAAGCCTGTCTCTATTCCCTTAGCCTTAGCCCTTGCCGACGAAAGCGAACCCATGACCTTCCGCATCGCCCCTTCCCTGTTGTCCGCCGACTTTGCCCGACTGGGCGAAGAGCTGAAAAACGTCATCGCCGCAGGCGCCGACTGGATTCACTTTGACGTGATGGACAACCACTACGTGCCCAACCTCACCTTCGGCCCCATGATTTGCAGCGCCTTGAAACCCCACGCCAAGACGGCGGCGGGCGTGGCCATACCCATCGACGTGCACTTGATGATCTCGCCCGTGGACGCGCTGGCCGCGTCTTTTGCCGACGCAGGCGCCGACCTCATCAGCTTTCACCCCGACGCGGCAGGCCACGTGCACCGTAGCATTCAAGCCATTAAAGCGAAGGGCGTGAAAGCCGGGCTGGTGTTCAACCCGGCCGAGCCGCTCGATGTGCTGGACTGGGTGATTGACGATATCGACCTGGTGCTGATCATGAGCGTCAACCCCGGCTTTGGCGGCCAGAGCTTTATTGACTCGGCGCTGCGCAAGATTGAAGACGTGCGCCGGCGCATTGACGCCAGTGGCAAGGACATTCGTCTGGAAGTGGACGGCGGCATCAAGACCGACAACATCCGCCGCGTGGCCGACGCCGGGGCTGATACTTTTGTGGCGGGCAGCGCGATTTTTGGCAAGCCCGACTACAAGGCCGTGATCGACCAGATGCGCCTCGCATTGGCCTAAAGCCCAGGCGCTGTTGCACCCGCTAAGCCCCCACCCCCTCTCCTGCGCATGGAACATGACGTCTCGCTGATCTCCACCGTGGCCGCCGCTTTTGGCGTGGCCATGGTGCTGGGATTTTTGGCCGAGCGCGTCAAGATTCCGGCCCTGGTGGGCTATTTGCTGGCAGGCATTTTGATTGGCCCGGCCACGCCGGGCTTTGTGGCAGACGCGCAAATTGCCGCGCAACTGTCCGAGATCGGCATCATGCTGCTGATGTTTGGCGTGGGCCTGCACTTTTCGCCGCAAGACCTGTGGTCGGTCAAGAAGATCGCTATTCCGGGCGCGTTGATTCAGATGGGTGCGACCACCGCGGCAGGGCTGTGGGTGGGCTGGCTGTGGCATTGGTCGCTGGGCGGGGCTTTGATCTTGGGCCTGTCGCTGGCCTGCGCTAGCACCGTGGTGCTACTTAAGGCGCTGGAAACCAGGGGCCAGCTTGACACCATGAACGGCCGCATTGCGGTGGGCTGGCTGGTGGTGCAAGACCTGGTGACGGTGCTGGCGCTGGTGCTCTTGCCGCCGCTGACCGGGGTGCTGGGCGACGCGGCGGTGGCGCCCCTGACGGACAAACCGCTGTGGATGACGGTGGGCAAAACGCTGCTGGAGGTGGGCGCCTTTATCGCGCTGATGTTCATCGTGGGCAAGCGGGTGCTGCCCTGGTTTTTGTGGCAAGTGGCCAAGACCGGTTCGCGCGAACTGTTTACCCTGGCCGTGATTGCCACGGCCATTGGCATTGCCTTTGGTGCGTCCAAGTACTTTGGCGTGTCGTTTGCGCTGGGGGCGTTTGTGGCCGGTGTGGTGATGCGCGAATCTGAGTACAGCCACCGCGCCGCCGAAGAAACCCTGCCCCTGCGTGACGCTTTCTCGGTGCTGTTTTTCGTGTCTATTGGTATGGTGGTGAACCCGCACATCGTGATCGACCACCCATTCAAGGTGATGCTGGTGGTCTTGATTGCCATTTTTGGCAACCTGCTCGCGGCGCTGGTGGTTGTGCTGGTGCTGAAATACCCCTTGAACACCGCGCTGTCGATTGCGGTGAGCCTGGGGCAGATTGGCGAGTTTTCTATCATCCTGGCCGGCCTGGGTCTGGGCCTGGGTTTGCTGCACAGCGACGGCGTGAGCCTGATTTTGGCGGCGGTGCTGATCTCCATCTCACTCAACTCGTTTTTGTTTGCCGCCATTGAACCGGTGCGCCGCTGGGTGCTGCGCAAATCTGCCGTGGCGCGCCGCCTGGAGATGCGCCAAGACCCCTTTGCCGAACTGCCCATGTCCACCGACCGCAAGTTTCTGGAAGGCCAGGTGGTGCTGGTGGGTTATGGCCGCGTGGGGCGGCGCATTGCGGAGTTCATGGACGCGCGCAATATCCCTTATGTGGTGGTGGAGCAAAACCGCGAGGTGGTGGAAGCCCTGCGCAAGGGCGGGCGTGCAGCGGTGTCAGGCAGCGCGGCTGAGCCCGAGGTGCTGATTCAAGCCCACATTGCCCAGGCCGCCATGCTGGTGGTGGCCACGCCCGACACCCTGCATTTCCGGCATATGGCCGACACGGCGCGCACGCTCAACCCGAACATTGAGATCTTGCTGCGCTCGCACAGCGAAGATGACACCGTGCTTCTGACCAAAGAGGGCATCGGCATGGTGTTCTTTGGCGAGGAAGAACTGGCCAAAGGCATGTCGGCGCATGTGGGGAGCCGGTTTTTGGGGTGAGGCGTCGCGCCTTGCGCACACCCGGCATCCGTGTACGCTTGCCAACAATTTCCGCGCGCTGCCCAAGCGGCGCCACTTAACCAAATACCTAACACCCGCCATGGACTTTTCCCACCTTAGCCGCGCCCACCTCCCCGCACTCCTGGCGCGCATGCCCAAGGCCGAGTTGCACATCCACATCGAAGGCTCGCTAGAGCCCGAGCTGATTTTTGAATTGGCCCGCAAAAACGGCGTGGCGCTGGCCTATCCGAGCGTGGAGGCGCTGCGCGCGGCCTATGCGTTTACCGACCTGCAAAGCTTTTTGGATTTGTACTACGCCGGGGCCTCGGTGCTGATCGACGAGACCGATTTTTACGCCATGGCCATGGCCTATTTCAAGCGCGCGCACGCCGACCACGTGGTGCACGCCGAGCTGTTTTTTGACCCGCAAACCCATACCGAGCGCGGCGTGCCCATGGGCGCGGTCATCGGCGGGCTGGCGCGCGCCTGTGCCGATGCGCATACCCAGTTTGGCATCAGCGCAAGTTTGATCTTGTGTTTCTTGCGCCACCTGTCTGAGGCGTCTGCCATCGACACCCTGCAAGCCGCCTTGCCCTACCGAGCGCACTTCATCGGCGTGGGCCTGGACTCGGGCGAACGCGGCAACCCGCCCGAAAAGTTTGCCACCGTGTTTGCCCAGTGCCGCGCCCTGGGCCTGCATGTGGTGGCGCACGCGGGTGAAGAAGGGCCGCCTGCCTACATCACCAGCGCACTTGATGTGCTGCACGTAGAACGCATTGACCACGGTGTGCGCTGCAGCGAAGACCCGGCGCTGGTGGCGCGGCTGGCAAAAAGCCGCATGCCGCTTACCGTCTGCCCGCTGTCCAACACCAAGCTCTGCGTGTTTGGCACCATGGCCGAGCACAACCTGGCCACGCTCTTGCACGCCGGCCTGTGCATCACCCTTAACTCCGATGACCCGGCCTACTTTGGCGGCTACCTGCTGGCCAATTTTGAAGCCGCCTTTGCCGCCCTGCCCGCGCTCACCGTGCAAGACGCCTGGCAGCTCGCCCGCAACAGCTTTGAGGCCAGCTTTGCCAGCGACGCGCAAAAGGCGGCGTGGATGGCGGAGTTGGATGCGGTGTTTGTAGCCGCCTGACACCAGCAAAAGCCCGTGCCTAGCGGGTGCTTAAAAGGTCTGCTTCATGCCTGCAGCGGCTCCTCATTCAACGCAATCGCGTTGTCCATATTCAGCAAAATCGGCCGCCCGTCAGGCGTGTTCAGCGGCACCACGCGCGCGCCTTGGTTGCCACTGGCGGGCAAAAGCGCGCACAGCGTGGGGCTGCTGCGCAGCTCGCCGTTGAGATGCACTTCCAGGTCGGCGATGACCAGGGGGATGTCGGACAAAATATTTTTAACGCGCATGGCTTGCCTCCTTGGGGTATTGGGATGGCTGCAGTATCGCCCGGCGTGGCTATTTGTTTGACCTGCGTCAGTTTGCTGCCTCTTCTTAGAGCGGACGCAGCGCGTTGGGCGATTGCGCTGCCATCATGATCGGTATGGGCCGGCCTGGCCCTGCGAAAGAATCCATGCAGTCCACCCCCGTCGCCTCCGCCCCACCTGCCGCCCCTGGCCTGGGCTTGCTGCTCCAGCCCACGCGCTACCTGTTCTTTACCGGCAAGGGCGGCGTAGGCAAAACCTCCCTCTCCGCCGCCGTGGCGCTCAAGCTCGCCTACGCAGGCAAACGCGTGCTCTTGGTAAGCACCGACGCGGCCTCTAACCTGGACGAAATGCTGGGCGTGCCGCTGCGCAACAGCGCCACCGCCGTGCCCGGCGCACCCGGGCTGTGGGTCTTGAACATTGACCCAGACCAAGCGGCCGAAAGCTACCGCCTGCGCGTGTTGGCGCAAATGGGCGAGGCCGCCACCGACCTGGAGCGCGCCACCGTGCGCGAGCAACTCTCGGGCGCCTGCACTACCGAGATCGCGTCCTTTGACGAATTTGCCACCCTGCTGGCAGACACCGGCAGCTACGACCACGTGGTGTTTGACACGGCGCCCACTGGCCACACCCTGCGCTTGCTCAGCCTGCCTAAAGCCTGGAGCGGCTTTTTGGCTGGCAACGACCGGGGCGCTTCGTGCCTGGGGCCGCATTCGGGCCTGAAGATGCAAGAGCGCCGCTTTCAGGTGGCGCTGGCCGCGCTGAGCGACCCGGCGCAAACCAGCGTGGTGCTGGTGACCCGCGCCGACACCAGCGCCATGAACGAGGCCGCGCGCACCTGCGAGGAACTCAAAGCCCTGGGCCTGCACAACCAGCGCTTGGTGGTCAACGGGGTGTTTCACGCCAGCAAGCAGCAAGACCGCGTGGCCCACGCCATCGAGTTGCTGGAACAGCAGGTGCTGGCTGCGATGCCACCGGCCCTGCAGTCTTTGGCGCAAGACCAGGTGCCGCTGCGCGCCTTTGACACCGTGGGCTTGCCCGCCTTGCGCAGCCTCTTGCCGGGCAGCGCCGCAGCACCCGTGGTGGCCCTTGCCCCGGCGCCAGACGCACCGGCGCTCGCTGGTTTGGCGGCCTTGGCCGATGAGCTGGCGCAGACCGACCACGGGTTGATCATGGTCATGGGCAAAGGCGGCGTCGGCAAAACCACGGTCGCCGCCGCGCTGGCCCTGGGCCTGGTGCAACGCGGTAAAACCGTGCACTTAAGCACCACCGACCCCGCCGCCCACCTGGCCTGCACCCTGGACGGCGAAGTGCCCGGCCTGCGCGTAGACCGCATTGACCCCCGGCTTGAGACCCAGCGCTACATCGACAAGATGATGGCCAGCAAAGGCGCGGGCCTGGACGCGCAGGAGCGCGCCCTGCTGCTCGAAGACCTGCAGTCGCCCTGCACCGAAGAGGTGGCGGTGTTCCACGCGTTTTCGCGCATCGTCAACGAAGGGCGCAGCGCCTTTGTGGTGCTCGACACCGCGCCCACCGGCCACTCGCTGCTGCTGATGGATGCCACCGGCGCCTACCACCGGCAAACCCTGCACGAGTTCGCCAGCCTGGGACAGGCCCGCGTGGTCACGCCGCTCATGCGCCTGCAAGACGGGGCCTATACCCGCATCATTTTGGTCACCCTGCCCGAGACCACGCCGGTGTCGCAAGCCCAAGCCTTGCAAGACGACTTGCGCCGCGCTGGCATCGAGCCCTATGCCTGGGTGGTCAACAAAAGCCTGCTCGCCGCTGGCACCACCGACCCCTTGCTGGCCGCGCGCCTGCACACCGAAGCCCGGCAAATGGCCCGCCTGGCCCATGGCGTAGCGGCCAAGACCTTTGTACTGCCCTGGCGCGCGCAGCCGCCGGTTGGCGTGGCCGAACTCACGCAACTGGTGACCGCTGCCCCCGCTGACGCCCTCACAAATACGCCTTCCGCCGCCCGCGTCAGAGACCATGAACACGCTGCCTGAACCCCTGCTCCCCAAAATCCCCCTGACCATCTGGGCGCTGAGTTTTGTCAGCCTGCTGACCGACATTTCCTCAGAAATGGTGCACAGCCTTTTGCCCATGTTTTTGGTGGGCACGCTGGGCGCCAGCGCGTTGGTGCTGGGGCTGATTGAAGGCCTGGCCGAATCCACGGCGCTGGTGGTCAAGGTGTTTTCTGGCGCCCTGAGCGACTACTGGGGCCAGCGCAAGCGCCTGGCGGTGGCGGGTTATGCCCTGAGCGCGCTGACCAAGCCGGTGTTTCCGCTGGCGTCATCGGTCGCCATGGTGCTGGCCGCGCGCTTTGTAGACCGGGTGGGCAAGGGCGTGCGTGACGCACCGCGCGACGCGCTGGTGGCAGACATCACGCCGCCGTCCATTCGTGGCGCCGCTTTTGGCCTGCGCCAGGCGCTCGACACCGTGGGCGCGGTGCTCGGGCCGCTGCTGGCCGCAGGCCTAATGCTGCTGTGGGCCAATGACTTTCGCCTGGTGTTTTGGGTGGCCACGGTGCCCGCGCTGCTGGCGGTATTGCTGATCGTGACCACAGTGCACGAGCCCGCGCGCCTAGTGGGCGTGGCGCGCAGCAACCCCATTCAG
>CANGHQ010000011.1 GCA_947453585.1 Burkholderiales bacterium
AGATTGTTCTCCAATGGAAAATTTGTCTGCGGAATACGTTATTGACAGTGAAATTGGAATTTTTTCAAGTCAAAATTTCGATAAATTGAAAAGTAATGTCTGTTCATCAATTATTTTTAAAACTGATTCAATTTCAGGTGTTGATTTTAGAGAGTCAGGTAAGGTTTATAGGCTTTTCAAAGACTTCTCTGTAGATTCATTATTTTCTGAACTTAACGTTGATTAAATCTACACGTATCATACATTTCATCATTTCATCATTTAAATAGTTGAAGTTTTTGATGCCTAAGCTAAACGGAACGCACATAGTAGAACGCTTGCGTAAGCGCATTGTGGAACTAGAAGCAGGTGAGGAAGTTTCAGCTAAACACATACGAGTGTTGCTAACGGACGAGCAAAATACGGCATTGGTTGCAGCATGGGCGGAGCAAGAACGGTTGCGCAAAGGTAAGCGCATACGCAATGAAGCGGAACGGCAAGCGTTGGGCATTAAGAGCAAGCGTGAATTGCGCATTGCTGCATTCAAGTCTGCACTAGAACAAGCAGAAGACAACGAGATTGCAGCTTGGGATGTGAAGCTTAGAGCAGCGGAAGTTAGGCAAGCACGGGTGTACTTTGATGCGCTGATTGCTGCAAAGGCGAGCGGGAAGAACGAGCAGGCTGCAGAGACATGGGCGAACAACGAACTAACGCGAGCAGGTTTGCGCCGAATGGACGGACAGACTGTGCGCTATCTTAGTGCGAGAGACAGAGAAGTTTTCGAAATAGAAGATGCACTTAGAGCAAAGATTCGTGCAAATCTAACGGCTGCAGAACTAGAGCAATTTGCACTGAGTGAGCTGCTCCGCATATCGCAAATCCTATAATTTCATCATTAAGTAGTTGAATGCTTTTTTCAAAATTTGCAGATGATTTACGCTAGCTATGATGCAATGATATAAAAATGATACGGTAATGACAGCCATACTAGCAACATTGTTTATATCACTTGAGCTGTTTGTTGTTGGATTTGCTTTCGTCTGCGTAATAACAGATGGTGGTTGGTGGGTGTTGGGTTTAATTTCGTATGCGGTTTGGTTGCTTTATTTGGGCGGAATTTCTAAAGCGTTGCTAAATCTTGGAACAGGTCTCGCCCTAGCTATTGCTTATTTACTTGGTGGATTTTTGGCGTCTTTACTTATGTATGGTTCGCTATTGCTATTTGGTGAAATTTTTATGAAGCCAAAGAAAGACACTGATGATGAACAGGATGTGTGATGAGATTTTATAACGACAGTATTGGATTGTTGTTATTTTTCTTTGCATCAATAACAGGCATAGTGCTGATGGTGAAAAATGCAAAGCGTTATACGCAGTTGTAATTAAACCAACTCCACCGCGCGTCGCTTCATATCGTCATTCACGCTGATGTAGCGTTGCGTTGTAGCAATGCTCTTGTGTCCAGCCAAACTTGCCAGCACAAACACACTAACACCTTGTGACGCGAGACTTGTTAGAAAAGTTTTTCTGCCGCTGTGGCTGCTGGCTCGAATGCCCGCCGCCTTGTACATCCAAAAGAAGTGCTGCGCCATTGTGTTGGCACTAAACCCGCAGCGTTGTCCCCGTGCTGTGTAAAAGAACGGTTGCGTGTCTGTGTACCAATTGCGAGTGGCAATGTAAGTGGCAAGTTCTGCCTGTAAGCGTGTGCTGATGTAAACCGTTCTGGCGTGTCCGTGCTTGACGCGGTGACTTGCCAGATAAATCTCACTGCGTACGCTGCCGTCTGCGTTGCGCACGTCACCAATTGTCAGTGCTGCTGCTTCGCTGACACGCAAGCCGGCCAGCACTGTGGCAAGCAACATACAGCGATTACGCACTGCGTGTTCCCGCGTCGCTGTGTAAGCAAGTGCTGTTTCAAGTTCTGATGCTGTGAGTGATTTGGCTGCTGTCATTTCGAGTTATCCAATTAAGTTGTGTGCGTACAGTGTGCTTTCTTTGATGCGGTGAGAGCAACCGAAACCCGCCAAACTGTCGGTGTATTGCTGATTTGTTAGAAATCAATGACTTAGCGCTTGTTCCAAGCACTTTGTGTATTCTCTTTGGTTGTGTATTTACCTGCGCTGCTGGCAGCGGGTGTGGCGTTGTGGACACAGACGTGCTGCTGCTGCGTACAGAGCCCTACAAGCGCAAAACAGGCCGTTCTGCTGCTCGTGTACTGCTGCTCTGCTAACGCCGCGTATTTGCGCCCTGTAGCAGCGAGCAGCGCTAGCGCTGTTTGCTGGATATAAAAAGCGTGAGCGCAATTCTCCATTTTTACACAGCAGATTTTTGCTGCGCAGTTTTTTGCGTCATCGGAAAATATCTGGTATGGGTGTTTGCATCTAAGTCGGTATGCATCTGTGTTTCTGACTGCGTGGTGCTGTGTGATGTACTTGAGAAGCAAACTGCGTTTGCTTGTGTTTCGCTTGTCGCTCACACCACTTGCTTCGCGCTTGATGTGTTTGATGTTGCACTATGGAAGAAAGCCGAACACAACGAAGTTGTGTGAGGTGTATTGGGTTGACTTAGATTAGGGTGGACGCACGACGGCTATACGCTGTTAAAGAACAAACGTATTGCCGCCGTGTCGCGCAGTTTGACTTGAGTTGAGGTCGTTTCTGCACGCCTGTAACAGAGTTGGAGTTAGACGGATGAATTGGAACTAACAACACACACCAGCAGTGCAGGTGCGTGTAACTCTGCGGCTTCCACTTGTAGTCTGTGCGCCGTTACAGCAACGCACAGCAAGTCCAGTCTCATTAGCCGTCATATTACAAACTGGGTTTTACACTTTGGTAGAGCAGTTGTTTATCTGCTGTTCTTATGCCTATGTGTCGCCTGTGCTTATGCCGTAATGCTCTGCCTGTTCAATTTGCGGTGTTGCCTGAATAGTTGCCTGTTGATGTTGGTGTTTATGTTCATTACATACTTACAGAACGCTGCGCTCACACGCTGGCAGGCACGCTTGGTGGTGGTGGCTTGCTGAAACGCGGTGAGTGACTGGAGTTGGCTGTTGGTAAGCAGTGCACGGTGTTGCGTGAGCAGCGTGTGCGTCATTGCCTGTGCTCGTGTCACTTCCAATGCGTTGCTTGCAAACGTCTGTCCGTTCAGTCCGTTCTCGCGTAACCAGTCTGCAGTCAGTGCGTCGTCCTTGTAGTTCTTGTACTTGTTCATACATTTATTTAGCACTACCAAATAAAAAAACTGCAAAAACTGATTGTTATTTGGTTGATTACAGAAATTTTGTAGAAATGAAAGATTTCTGCCAAATTCCGGTTGTCCAAGCCGTAACTCTGAAACTACATTGTGTTCATTGCTCAACAACGAAAGGAAAATGCAATGACAACACTCAGCACTTTGAAACTATCAGCAGCACAAAAAACTACACACGTTCCGCAAGTACAGCAGCGGCGCATTAAGCTGGTGCAACGCTTGTGGGAACAGACAGAACTTGCGAAAGCGCACTTGGCAGGCGGCAACTACGCGGCAAAGAAGATGCGCACGATTACGGACGCTGACGGTGTGCGCAAGCAAATTGAAGTGGGCAAGCGTGTCAAAGCCTGGTGGTTCACAGCAGACAACGGCAAGTTGGCGCTGTGTGTGCGCTACGGCACTAAGGTGCTGGAGTTGGCTAAGGGCAAGTACGCGGTGGAAGTGGCTGCGGAGAAGGACTTGGTGGCAACTTTGGATGTGATTAAGGCGGCTGTACTGGCTGGTGAATTGGACACTGCAATTGACGCTGCTGCTAACAAGTTGAAGGCAGGCTTTAGCAAATGAACAAGTACTTGGTTTGGGTGCGCATCAATGCGCTACAGACTGCCAACACTTTTGTCTATGCAGAGAACGCTTGGGCGGCAAAGCAGTTGGCAGAGGCGCAATACGGTGCGGGTACGGTGTTGAACTACACCCAAATGGACAGCTGAACAGGTGGTTTATTGAAAAGCACGGTTTTTGTCATGTTGCCTTTGTACGTACATGAACCGTGCTGTTGCGTAAATACATGATGCGCATCACAGAAATTACCACCATCAAGTCCAAACCGCCAATGACGCTAGCACAGGCGCGGGTGGTAGGACTTAGGCGAAATGTGGAACAAGACAAGCTGCGATTGCAGCAAGAACGGGACAGGCAGCGCCAGCAACGCAGCGCAGAGCAACTCAGCAAGCAGCGCCAGCGTGTGAGTCAAGCAGCGGAGTAGTCACGCTACCTGCGCTGACGCGGGCTGTAATGGTTTGGAAAAGGTACGGAAACGGCACGGAAGTGGGGGAGATGTGGCAGAAAACGTAGTCATTTACAAAAGGATGGTAACACGGACGAGAGGCATAGCTCAAATGGTGGAACGGAGCATTGGGAGGGTAGCGCGGGGCTGTATTTCTGTGCTTTTGAATGGTGTAATAATGACTCAAGCACCCGTAGTCGTTTTGAACCTTTGTTCGTTGCACAAAGCGTTGCACACGGTTTTTAAGCAGGTGCAACCCGTTGATTTATATAGGTTTTTTAATGGGTCAGGTCTTCTTAAAATCCGCCGCTTCGTGAATAACGGGCGTACCGGTTCGATTCCGGTCTCGGCACCAACCAACCTCAGCATTGGACGCAACGCCCACCTTGTAGGTTCCAATCCAAGCTGAATTCACCCGCCCTATCAGTTGCCCATGCCACGCTACAACACACCTTTTGAGATTCACGTTCACGGCCAACTCGCATTGCGCTCGGACGTTGGCTTTGATGCAATACAAGACGCACTGAAACCACTTTGGAAGTACGCGGGCGCCCGCAATCTGGCCGATGCCGCAGCAAGCGCCTATGAGGACGAGCCGGGAATCACGTTTGAGTCTGACGAGCACTTGCTGCAAATGTGCTGGACGGTAGCTGGCGACGACGATTTCCGCCAGGTACTCGACGAAGTGTGCATGAACCTCAACGAGGTCGCCGCCTTGGGCGCAGCGATTGAAGTCACGTTTTACGACACTGATTTTGACGATGAAGACGAGCAGGCGCCTGAGGGTGAATCGCGCGATGACTTTGTCATGCTGTTCGTGGGCCCGAACCCGGCTGCGATCATGCAGGTGCAGCGCGACTTGCTGGTGCAAGACGTGGTCAGCATGATGGAGCGCCACTTTGACGGCGCAGAACTCGGTGGTGTGGTGGCGGAAGTGGACAAGCTGTTTGCGCAGCGCTTTGACGCCTTGGTGAGCTCACTAGAAATAGGAAAGCCACCGCGCGGACCGGGCGGTGGCTTTGGCAGTGGCCATGGCGGCGGGCGCAAACCGCGCCACCTGCACTAAATTCAAGCCGGACGGCTGCAGCGCCTTGCGTACGCTGCAGCCCGGCCTTGGTTTAGCAGCCCCGGGTAATGGGCATTTCCACTTCTTTCGGGTTCAGGGCGTACTTGCCCAATTCCAGCTTGGCAATCGCGTTGCGGTGCACTTCATCCGGGCCGTCCGCAAAACGCAAGGTGCGTGCGCTGGTATAGCTGTATGCCAGCGGGAAATCGCCGGACATACCGCCGCCG
This sequence comes from Burkholderiales bacterium, assembly GCA_947453585.1. Lineage (GTDB taxonomy): Bacteria > Pseudomonadota > Gammaproteobacteria > Burkholderiales > Burkholderiaceae_C > Allorhodoferax. The sequence goes on from CANGHQ010000011.1 coordinate 5,531, forward strand.
CCATGCACTTGCATGGCCCAGTCGATCACTTCGCATGCCATGGTGGGAGCCACGACCTTGATCATCGCGATTTCGTTCTTGGCGAATTTGTTGCCGCCGATGTCCATCATCCAGGCGGCTTTGAGCGTCAGCAGTCGTGCCATGTCGATCTTGCAGCGGGAGTCGGCAATACGCTCTTGCGTCACGGTTTGGGCAGCAATGGGTTTGCCGAAGGCAACGCGTGAAGACGCGCGTTTGCACATCAGTTCCAGTGCACGCTCGGCCAGGCCAATCAGGCGCATGCAATGGTGGATGCGTCCGGGCCCAAGGCGGCCTTGCGCGATTTCAAATCCACGGCCTTCGCCGAGCAAAATATTGCCCACAGGGACGCGCACGTTCTTGAACAGCACTTCCATGTGGCCGTGGGGCGCGTCGTCGTAACCAAAGACGGTGAGCGGGCGCACGATGGTGATGCCCTTGGCGTCAGCGGGAACCAGCACCATGCTTTGTTGGGAATGGCGGGCAGCTTCAGGATCGGTCTTGCCCATGACGATGTAGATGGAGCAGCGTGGATCGCCAGCGCCGGAAGTCCACCACTTGCGGCCATTGATGACGTATTCGTCGCCATCGCGCTCAATGCTGGTGGCGATATTGGTGGCGTCGCTCGATGCGACGTCGGGCTCGGTCATGGCAAAGGCGGAGCGGATCTTGCCTTCAAGCAAGGGCTTGAGCCAGCGCGCTTTGGCTTCTTCTGATCCGTAGCGGGCGATGGTTTCCATGTTGCCGGTGTCTGGCGCCGAGCAGTTGAACACTTCGCTGGACCACATGACGCGGCCCATGATCTCGGCCAGGGGTGCGTATTCCTGGTTGGTTAGACCGGCGCCGTGGTAGCCAGAGGCTTCCGCGCTGTCCACGGGCAGGAACAGATTCCACAAACCGGCGGCTTGCGCCTTGACCTTGAGGTTCTCAATGGTTTGCAGTGGAGTCCAGCGCTTGCCCGCAGCCGTGTTGGCCTCGATTTCGGCGTGGTAGGCGCCTTCAGCGGGGTAAATGTGCTCGTCCATAAAGGCGAGCAGTTTGGCCTGCAGCGACTTGGTTTTTTCTGAATATTCGAAGTCCATGGCGTTTCCAATCGATGGGTTGTGTGAATGAAGGAGGGGAAGAAATAGGGACGCTTAGGCTTGCTGGGCGAATTTCCAGGCCAGTTGGGCCAGGGGTTTGGCGCCCGCGCCGGAGCTCACGGCTTGCGCGCTGGCGGCGGTGCCTGCTTCAACGCGCTTGGCAATGCCTTGCAAAATTGCGGCAATGCGGAACATGTTGTAGGCCATATAGAAGTTCCAGTCGGCTTTGAGCGCCTCGGGGCTGACCAGCTGCGTGTGCTCGCAGTACATGCGGATGTATTCGGTTTGCGTGGGAATACCGAGCCCTTCCACATCAATGCCCGCGATGCCCCTAAAGCTGCCGGGCGGAATATTCCAGGCCATGGCGTGGTAGCTGAAGTCCGCCAGCGGGTGGCCCAGGGTGGAAAGTTCCCAGTCCAGCACCGCCAGAATGCGCGGCTCGGTCGGGTGAAAGATCATGTTGTCCAGCCGGAAGTCGCCGTGCACGATGCTGACCATGGTCTCGGACTTGGCCATTTCGGGAATGTGGTGCGGCAGCCAGGCAATCAACTGGTCCATTTCAGGAATGGGCTGTGTGACGGAAGCCAAATACTGCTTGCTCCAGCGGGCGATCTGGCGCTCAAAATAGTTACCCGGTCGGCCGTAGCTGGCCAGGCCCTGGGCCGCAAAATCGACCAAATGCAAGGCGGAGATGACGCGGTTCATCTCGGTATAAATGGCTTTGCGCTCGGCTGGTTCCATGCCCGGCAGGGTTTGATCCCAGAGAATGCGTCCGGCGATAAATTCCATGATGTAGAAGGCGCGGCCTATCACCGATTCGTCTTCGCACAGCACCAACATCTCGGGCACCGGCACGGCGGTTCCGGCCAATCCTCGCATGACTGCATATTCGCGCTCAATAGCGTGCGCCGAAGGCAGTAGTTTTGCCACAGGCCCGGGTTTGGACCGCATCACGTAGCTGCGCGTGGGGGTGATGAGCTTATAGGTCGGGTTGCTTTGCCCGCCTTTGAAGGACTCTACGGTCAAGGGGCCTGCGAAACCGGTCAGATTCTTTTCGAGCCAGGAAGACAGTGCGGCCACGTCAAACGCGTGCTTGCCTGAAACGGCCTGGGTGCCTACAAAATGGTCAAAGTCGCTCATGGTCTTCTCAATGGGTGGGGAAATGGCGTGAAAAAAGTGCCTAAACGTCGGCTTCGGCGATCTTGAGCAGCGCAGCGCGGTCGCGCACCACCAGGCCACCGGGCTCGATGCGTATGGTGTTGTCGCGTTCCATGGATTTGAGTTCCTGGTTCACCCGCTGGCGCGAGGCGCCGAGCAGCTGGGCCAATTCCTCTTGGGCCAATTGCAGACCAATGCGCACTTCGCTGCCGTCGCTGAGCGACGGCACACCATAGCTGCGCACCAGATGCAGCAGCTGTTTGGCCAGGCGGGCCCGCAAGGGCAGGGTGTTGAGGTCTTCCACCAAGCCATACAGCTGGCGTATACGACGCGAATGCAGACGTAAAAGCGCCTCATACAGCTCGACGTGCGCGGCCAGGATTTTCTTGAAATCGGCTTTTGCCACGCACAAGGTGGTGGTGTCGCCATGCGCGTACGCGTCATGGGTGCGCCGGTCGCCGTCAAAAATACTGACATCGCCAAACCAGATGCCCGGCTCCACATAGGTCAGGGTGATTTGCTTGCCTGAGATGGAGGTGGAACTCACACGCACCGCGCCTTTGGCGCAGGCGATCCACTCTTCAGGTGGTTCGCCGCGGGCGGCGATCAGGTCGCCGTCGCGGTGGCGCTTGACGTAGGCGCAGCGCAGGATGTCGTGCTTGAGCGAGGGGGAAAGCGCCGAGAACCAGCGTCCCGAATTAATGGCGCTTCGTTCTTCGATGGTGAGAATCGGTTCGTCCATGCTTGGACTCTATCGGTGGGGGGCAAAGGATCGCATGCGGCCCATTGTGACCGGGTGCGCACCCGCCTGTGAAACCGGGTTGTCGCCTGGGCGTCAAAATGCGCCCGGCTTGTTTGGCGCCAGTGGCTAGGCCGCAGCGCTTTCTCTTTGGACCATGCGGTCGAGTTCGGCGCAGACGTCGGCCATACAGCCAGAAATGACGATGCGCCCAATGTTGCTGCGCGTCTGGTCCGCATCTACCACACGCACGACCCGCAGAGGACGGCTGCTCTGGTTAGGCCGCGAGCCGCGCACTGGGGTCGTCGCCGGGTTGAAGGCCCGAACCAGCGGAAAGATGGCGGCGGGTGCAGATGGGTGTGCGGAGCGGGCGTTTTGGGCCGGGCGTTCACTTTCGGGCTTGAACCAGTCAGCCAGGCGGTAGAGGGTGGCAGAAACTGCCTGAGATGAGAGCATTGGAAGCATGGTGAGGGGCCTGGTGTAATTACATGATCATGGTGTTGCGAATCAGGCCGACGGCCAGTCCTTCGATTTCGAAGGGCTCGCCAGGTTCGACCACGATGATCTTGAAGTCGGGGTTTTCTGGGTGCAGCTCAATGAGGTGTTTGTTGCGCCGAAAGCGTTTGACCGTGACTTCTTCGCCAATGCGCGCCACGATGATTTGGCCGTTTTTAGCCTCTTTGGTCGATTGCACGGCCAGCAAATCGCCGTCCATGATGCCCACGTCGCGCATGGACATGCCGCTGACTTTGAGCAGGTAGTCGGGCTGGCGCTGGAACAAGCTGTGCTCCACGTAATACGTTTGTTCGACATGCTCTTGCGCCAGGATGGGGGAGCCTGCCGCAACCCGGCCGATCAGGGGCAATGACAATTGCGCCAGGCCGGGGATGCCCAGGGAAAGCTGCTTAGAGCGTGACACGTGCAGGTCGCGCAAGGATTGACCGCGAAGGCGGATGCCCCGGGACGTGCCGCTGACCAGTTCAATGGCGCCCTTGCGCGCCAGGGCCTGGAGGTGCTCTTCTGCCGCGTTGGCGGACTTGAAACCGAGTTCGGTGGCGATTTCAGCGCGGGTGGGGGGCGCACCGGTGCGCGCAATGGCGCTTTCAATCAGGGTCAGGATTTCTTGCTGGCGTGCAGTCAATTTCAAGGTTTCAAGCATGGTGGCTCCTGGGTGTGGGCTGCCGCCAAGAGGCCTGGCGACACTGTGTTCTTAAACAGTGGCTGTATTTTTATCCAGCTTTATTCGTTTTGCAAGGATTTTTTTGTTTTGACTCGAAATCGTGGCGAAATCGCACGATTGAGGCGGCGCTTTTTTTGAAAAAGCGCAATCGCTGCAATGCGAGCAGCGCGTCCCTTGCCAGGGAGACGCGCAATTGCGGCGCTGGGTGCGCGTTTATTGCGCTGTCTGAAACGGCGCGCCCTGCAATTTGGTGCCCGCCTTGATGCCTTTCTTCGCAAACCAGCCCTGGTTGACTTCGAGCACATAGCGCACAGGCTTGGTGGAGCAGTGCGATTCGGTGGTTTGCGGCTGCATGTTTTCTAGGTTCACGATGGTGCCGTCGTCGGCGACAAAGGCGGCGGTCAGTGGAATAAGCGTGTTTTTCATCCAAAAACACTGCTGGCTGGGTGCCTGAAAAACAAACAGCATTCCTTCTTGCTGCGCCATGTCGGTGCGAAACATCAGGCCCGTGGCGTGTTGCTCGGTGGTCTGTGCCACTTGCGCCTGGATCTGGTGGATGCCAAGGGTCAGGGTGGTGCGCGGCAAGTTCATCTGGGGCGCGGGTTGGGCGATACAGGGGCCGGACAGCGCAGCGGCGCAGGTAGATATGAGGGCGAAAAGGCGAAGGTGCTTCATGGGCGCAATTGTGAACCAAGTCGTCGGCGAAATGGCCGCGCGGCGGGGCCAAAAGTTACCCTCCAAACGCGTTTCTGTGGCCCATTTGCCATTGCGGTTTTGACAGAATCCCGTAATTGTTTGGGACTAAAATCGGTTTTCCCGAGGGGTAACGCTTAATCCAAGCGATGCCCGCTACTTCCCAAGAATCGACATCCAACAGAGACCGCTCCATGTACCAGCACATCAAAGTCCCCACCGAAGGCCAAAAAATCACTGTGAACAGCGATCTGTCTCTGAACGTGCCAGACCAGCCCATCATTCCTTACATCGAAGGTGACGGTACCGGCCTGGACATCACGCCTGTGATGCTTAAAGTGGTGGACGCTGCTGTGGCCAAAGCCTACAGCGGCAAGCGCAAGATCCATTGGATGGAAGTGTTCGCCGGCGAAAAGTCGACCAATGTGTATGGCCCAGACGTCTGGCTGCCCGAAGAAACCCTGCACGCCATTCGCGATTACGTGGTGTCTATCAAGGGCCCCTTGACCACGCCCGTGGGCGGTGGCATCCGTTCTTTGAACGTGGCTTTGCGCCAAGAGCTCGACTTGTACGTCTGCCTGCGCCCCATCCAGTACTTTGACGGCGTGCCCAGCCCGGTCAAAGAGCCACAAAAGACCAATATGGTGATCTTCCGGGAAAATTCGGAAGACATTTACGCCGGTATCGAGTTCGAAGCCGAGTCCGACAAGGCCAAGAAACTGATCAAATTCCTGCAAGATGAGATGGGCGTCAAAAAGATCCGTTTCCCCAACACCTCCGGCATCGGCATCAAGCCCGTGTCGCGCGAAGGCACCGAGCGCCTGGTGCGCAAGGCCCTGCAATACACCATCGACAACGACAAGCCCAGCCTGACCATCGTGCACAAGGGCAACATCATGAAGTACACGGAAGGTGGCTTCCGCGATTGGGCCTACGCCCTGGCGCAAAAAGAGTTTGGCGCTGAGATGATCGACGGCGGACCCTGGTGCAAATTCAAAAACCCCAAGACGGGCAAAGAAATCGTGGTCAAGGACAGCATCGCTGACGCGTTCTTGCAGCAAATTTTGCTGCGCCCCGCCGAATACAGCGTCATTGCCACGCTCAACCTCAATGGCGACTACGTGTCTGACGCTCTGGCGGCGCAAGTCGGCGGCATCGGCATCGCCCCTGGAGCCAACCTGAGCGACACCATCGCCATGTTCGAGGCCACCCACGGCACGGCGCCCAAATATGCGGGCAAGGACTATGTGAACCCAGGCTCAGAGATTTTGTCGGCCGAGATGATGCTGCGCCACATGGGCTGGATCGAAGCGGCGGACCTGATCATCAGTTCCATGAAGAAATCGATTGCCAGCAAGAAAGTCACTTACGACTTTGCCCGCCTGATGGACGGCGCAACCCAAGTGAGCTGCTCAGGCTTTGGCCAGGTCATGATCGACCACATGTAAATCTTGTCGGGGCAGCTTGCTGCCTGCGGTTTAAAAAAATCGCCAGACCGTTTCCCAACGGCTGGCGATTTTTGTTTTTTGTGCTTGAATATGGTCAAGACATCTCCAATTACCCCTGCAAGCGCGACCAGCGCAGACGGCCCCTAGAATAGAAAGCATGGCGACAACTCCCCCCACCAAACCACCCTCTGTTCCCCGCACCAGCCCCCGACGTGACGACGGCGGAACCACGGTTCTGGAGCGACTGCCGCAAAAAGTGCAGCCACCCCAGATGCACCAGGTGCTGATGCTCAATGACGATTTCACGCCCATGGAATTTGTGGTGATGGTGATCCAAGAGTTTTTTGCCAAGGATTTGGAAACGGCCACGCAGATCATGCTGAAAATCCACCTGGATGGAAAAGGCGTCTGCGGGGTTTATTCAAGGGACGTGGCGGCCACCAAGGTGGACCAGGTGCTAGACGCGGCGCGCCGCTCTGGCCATCCCTTGCAGTGTGTAAGTGAGCCGGTTGGTTTTTGAGGCGACGACGCCAGTGAGAGCTTGGTAGTTGCGGGACCCGTTGCGGGCAGCACCTGACATTTGTTTGAGATAAAGGAAAAGCCATGATCGCCCAAGAGTTAGAAGTCAGCCTGCATATGGCCTTTGTCGAGGCGCGCCAGCAGCGCCACGAGTTCATCACCGTCGAGCACCTGCTGCTCGCTTTGCTGGACAACCCCAGTGCGGCCGAAGTGCTGCGCGCGTGCTCGGCCAATGTGGACGACCTGCGCAAGTCGCTTACGCATTTCATCAAGGACAACACGCCGCAGGTGGCGGGTGTGGACGAGGTGGATACCCAGCCCACGCTTGGTTTTCAGCGCGTGATCCAGCGCGCCATCATGCATGTGCAATCTACCGGCAGCGGTAAAAAAGAGGTCATGGGCAGCAATGTTCTGGTCGCGATTTTTGGCGAGAAAGATTCGCACGCCGTGTACTACTTGCACCAGCAAGGCGTAACGCGCTTGGATGTTGTCAACTTCATTGCCCACGGCATCAAGAAAAACGAGCCGCCAGAGCTGCCCAAAGCCGGTGAAGGCGCTACCGAGGGCGAAGAGGCCAGCAACGAAAAGAGCGAGAAGGCCTCGCCACTGGAGCAGTTCACGCAAAACCTGAACCAGCTCGCCAAAGACGGAAAAATTGACCCGCTGATTGGCCGTGAGCACGAAGTCGAGCGCGTGATCCAGACGCTGTGCCGCCGCCGCAAGAACAATCCCTTGCTGGTCGGAGAAGCGGGCGTCGGTAAAACGGCGATCGCCGAGGGCCTGGCCTGGCGCATTTCCCAGAAGGACGTGCCCGAAGTGCTGGCCGAAGCCGTGGTCTATTCCCTGGACATGGGCGCCTTGTTGGCCGGTACGAAATACCGGGGTGATTTTGAGCAGCGCCTCAAGGGCGTGCTCAAGGCGCTGAAAGACCGGCCTAACGCCGTATTGTTCATTGACGAAATCCATACCTTGATTGGCGCCGGTTCGGCCTCGGGTGGAACGCTGGACGCGTCCAATTTGCTCAAGCCCAGCCTGAGCTCTGGCCAGCTCAAATGCATCGGTGCGACCACTTTTACCGAATACCGCAGTATTTTCGAAAAAGACGCCGCTCTGTCGCGCCGCTTTCAGAAAATCGACGTTCTTGAACCGACCGTCGAGCAAACCGTGGAAATTCTCAAAGGCTTGAAGTCGCGCTTTGAAGAGCATCACAAGGTGAAATACGCCTTGGCTGCCCTGCAGGCTGCCGCCGAACTGAGCGCCAAGTACATCAACGACCGCCACCTGCCCGACAAGGCCATTGACGTGATCGATGAGGCAGGCGCCGCCCAGCAAATCTTGCCGCCCAACAAGCGCAAAAAGACCATTTCCAAGACCGAGGTCGAGGAAATCGTGGCCAAGATTGCGCGTATTCCACCGGCCAATGTGTCACAGGACGACCGGGGCAAGCTCAAAACCTTGGACCGCGACCTCAAGAGCGTGGTTTATGGCCAAGACAAGGCGCTCGACATTCTGGCCTCAGCGGTCAAGATGGCGCGCTCTGGTCTGGGCAAGGGCGACAAACCCATTGGCGCCTTCCTGTTCAGCGGCCCCACCGGCGTGGGCAAGACCGAAGCGGCCAAGCAGTTGGCCTACATCATGGGCATTGACCTGATTCGCTTTGACATGTCTGAGTACATGGAGCGCCACGCCGTGAGCCGGCTGATTGGTGCGCCTCCGGGCTACGTGGGCTTTGACCAGGGCGGCTTGTTGACCGAGGCCGTCACTAAGAAGCCGCATTGTGTGCTGCTGCTCGACGAAAT
>CANGHQ010000012.1 GCA_947453585.1 Burkholderiales bacterium
AATACATTGGACACATTGATTTGTGCGCCCTACCATTTGCCCGACACCCCGCCCTTTGTCCATTTTTTTGGAGCCCGCCATGCAACTCACCCTCGGAAATTCACTGCGCGCCTGTGGCGCCCTGGTCGCCAGCCTGGCGTTTGCCGCGTCTGCGGTGGCGCAAAACTACCCGACCAAGCCCGTCACCATGATGGTGCCTTACCCGGCCGGCGGCCTGTCGGACATCATTGCGCGCACGGTGAACGCCTCTTTGTCCAAGAACCTCGGCCAGACCGTGCTGGTGGAAAACATGGGCGGCGCCAGCGGCTCCATTGCAGCGCAAAAGGTTTTGAACAGCGCCTCCGACGGATACACGGTGTTTCAGGGTTCGCCCAACGAGCTGATCTTGGCGCCTCTGGCCATTTCGGCCATCAAATTCAAGAGCGAAGACTTCCGCCTGGTCCAGATGATTGCCACGGCCCAGATCGGCTTTCTGGCGCGGCCCGACCTGCCGGTCAACACCGTCGATGAGTTTGTCGAATACGCCCGCAAAGCGGCCAAACAAGGCAAGCCCGTGACGTTTGCGAGCGTAGGGCCTGGTTCGTTTTATCACCTGCTGGGCGAGCATCTGTCCAAGATCACCGACATTCCCATGGTCCACGTTCCTTACAAAGGGGCCTCGCCAGCCGAGCAGGATTTGATGGCAGGGCAAGTGGACTTTTTTCTGGCCCCCTATGCGAGAAAATACCAGGACTACCAGAAGGCTGGAAAGATCAAGGTCTTGGCCATGTTGAGCCCCACCCGTGTGGAAGGCGCCAAGGAGTTCCCCGCGATCAGCGAAAGCAAGGCACTCAAGGACTTCACCTTCAATATCTGGACCGGCTATTTTGTGAAGAAAGACACGCCTGAGCCCGTGGTGGTGGCGCTGCACAAAGCGATCACCGCGACCTTGGCCGACACCACGGTGCACGCGGGCCTGGACGCCAATAGCCTGCTGCCTGCGCAGCCCTTGCCGCTGGCGGCAGTGGGCAAAGCCTATACGGACGGCACGGCGCAGTTCCGCGCCATTGCCAAGTCGATCAACCTGCAGGCCCAATAAACGCCATGGCAGCCGCACTTACAGCGCTCCAGGCCCGTGCGGCGGACTACACCGCGCTGCGCCGCGACATCCACCAGCATCCGGAAATCGGCTTTCAGGAATTCCGAACCAGTGATTTGGTAGCCGAGCGCCTGGAGCGCTGGGGCTACGCCGTCACCCGTGGCCTGGGTGGCACCGGCGTGGTGGGGCAACTCAAGCGCGGCACGGGTGCGCGCCGTCTGGGTTTGCGCGCCGACATGGACGCCCTGCCCATCCACGAGACCACCGGCCTGCCCTACGCCAGCAGCCACGCCGGACTGATGCACGCCTGCGGCCACGACGGCCACACCGCCATGCTGCTGGCGGCAGCCGAACACCTGGCCAGCAGCGCAACGTTTGACGGCACGCTCAACCTGATTTTTCAGCCGGCCGAAGAAAGCCTGGGCGGCGCGCGCAAGATGATGGAAGACGGCCTGTTTGAGCGCTTTCCGTGCGACGCGATTTTTGCCATGCACAACATGCCAGGCTTTCGCCAAGGCCAGTTGCTGCTGCGCGAGGGCGCGACCATGGCGTCAAGCGAAAACATCGTGGTGCACATCGAAGGCCAGGGCGGCCACGGCGCCATGCCACACCTCAGCGCCGACCCGGTGGTTGCGGGCGCGGCCATCGTCATGGGGCTGCAAACCATTGTGTCGCGCAATGTGGCGCCGCTGCAAATGGCGGTGATCACCGTGGGCGCCTTTCAGTCGGGCGTGGCCAACAACGTCATTCCCCAAAGCGCCACGCTCAAACTCAGCGTGCGTGCGCTGGACCGGGGTGTGCGCGAGCTGCTGCGCAGGCGTATTGTGGAACTGGTGCAAGCGCAGGCGACAAGCTTTGGCGTGCAAGCCCGGGTCGAGTTTTTGCCCGGCTACCCGGTGCTGGTCAACACCCCGGCAGAAACGGAAATCGCGCGCGAAGTGGCAGTCGCCCTGGTGGGCGAAGACAACGTGGTTCGACAAACCGAGCCGCTCACCGGCAGCGAAGACTTCGCTTACATGCTCGAAGCGGTGCCAGGCAGCTACCTTTTTATTGGCAATGGCGACGCCGCAAACGGCGGCCATGGCGCGTGCATGGTGCACAATTCAAACTACGACTTTGAAGACCGCAATATTCCGATAGGAGCGGCCTTTTGGGTCCAACTTGCGCAGCGCTATTTGGTGTAGCGCAAAAGTTGAAATTCAGATCGGGAGAGACTGCTGGCTCAAGGTCCGCAGCGCCGAAGGAGCAACCGCCCCGGAAACTCTCAGGCAAAAGGACCGATCTGAAATCTTGATCTCTGAAGAGTTGCCGGAGCTAGTCGCCCGACACACCGCAGGAGCAAGTGGCGCAGCCCCAGCCGGGCTGGTCATGAATCTCTCAGGTTCCAAACAGAGGGGGCGTACGCCGTGCATGGTGCGCGCGCGTGCTCTATTCCCTGACTGTTTGAAAGTCTGAGTCATGAAATCAATCGCAGTCATTGGTGGCGGCATCACGGGTGTTACTACCGCTTACGCACTGGCCAAGCGCGGCTTTGCCGTCACCTTGTTCGAGAAAAACCGCTACGCCGCGATGGAAACATCCTTTGCCAACGGCGGGCAGTTGTCTGCATCGAATGCCGAGGTCTGGAACCACTGGTCCACCATCCTCAAGGGCATCAAGTGGATGCTCAAGAGCGACGCGCCGCTCTTGGTCAACCCGAAGCCGAGCTGGCACAAGCTCAGCTGGTTTGCCGAGTTCATCAGCAATATGCCCCACTACCGCCGCAACACCATTGAGACCGCCCGCCTGGCCGTGGCCGCACGCAAGCACTTGTTTGCCTGGGCGCAGGCCGAGGGCGTGGACTTTGACCTGAAAAAAGAAGGCATCCTGCACATTTACCGTGACAAAAAAGGCTTTGACCACGCCGGTGAAGTCTCCAAGCTGCTGGCCGAGGGCGGCCTGCCCCGCCGCGCGGTGACGCCCGCAGAGATGAAAGCGATTGAGCCCACGCTGGCCGGCACTTTTTACGGTGGCTATTTCACCGAGAGCGACTCCACGGGCGACATCCACAAATTCACCTTTGGCATGGCCGCAGCCATTGCGCGCATGGGCGTGAAATGCTTGTACGAGCAGAACGTGGTGGCGCTGCACAGCGACGGCGACCAAGCCAAGGTCACCGTGCACAACGGCGACGCGCAACAGGTGCATTCCTTTGACGGCATGGTGGTGTGTGCCGGCGTGGAAAGCCGCCGCTTTGCCGCGCAACTCGGCGACCGGGTCAACATCTACCCGGTCAAGGGCTATTCGATCACCGTCAACCTGCCGGACGCGCAAAGCCAGGCGGCCGCCCCCATCGTCAGCCTGCTCGACGACGAAACCAAGCTCGTCACCAGCCGCTTAGGCCTGGACCGCTTCCGGGTGGCGGGCACGGCTGAGTTCAATGGCTACAACAAGGACATCCGGGCCGACCGCATCCGCCCGTTGACGCAGTGGGTGAACCAATGCTTTCCCGGCATCAATACCCGCCATGTGGTGCCTTGGGCCGGCCTGCGCCCCATGATGCCCAATATGCTGCCGCGCGTGGGCAAGGGCAGCATGGCCAATGTGTTTTACAACACCGGCCATGGGCACCTGGGTTGGACGCTGTCGGCCATTACGGCTGACATGGTGGGCGATGTGGTGTTGGAGCGCTTGCGCCCCAGCAGCCAGGCCAGCGCCATCCTGAGCGCGGTTTAAGTGCCGAACACCAGCCGCTAAACCCCCGACCCACCCCTGCCCGCGCCCTGGGCAAAGCGCGTGGCGCCGGCGCTGAATTCGCCGCTGGCCAGCGTGGCTTGGCCGTGGGCAAACTCGTTGCGCAGCGCGGCGTCCAGGGTCAGGCCGTCTTGTTCATAGGCACTTAGGCGGTCGTGGCGCAGGCAGGTTTGGGGCAGGTCGGCGAGTTGCTGGGCCAATGCCAAGGCCGCACTCAACGCCTGGCCGTCGTCCACCACGCGGTTGGCAAGTCCCATGGCCAAGGCTTCGTCGGCGCCCACGGCGCGGCCGGTCAAGATCAAATCGAGCGCGCGCGACAGGCCGATGAGGCGGGGCAGGCGCACCGTGCCACCGTCGATCAGGGGCACGCCAAAGCGGCGGCAAAACACGCCCAGCACGGCTGAGCGCTCCACCACCCGCAGGTCGCACCACAGCGCCAGCTCCAGGCCGCCCGCCACGGCATGGCCGCTGATGGCTGCTACCACGGGCTTGGACAGCAACATGCGCGAGGGGCCCATGGGCGCGTCGCCCTCGGGCTCCAGGCGGTTGCGCCGGGCGGGGTCGTTCATGGCTTTGAGGTCGGCGCCCGCGCAAAAAGTGGCGTGCGCGCCGTGCAGCACCGCCACGCTGGATAAGGCGTCTGCATCAAAAGCGCGAAACGCGTCGGCCAGGGCTTGGGCGGTGGCGCCATCAACGGCGTTGCGGGCCTGCTGGCGGTTCAGGGACACCACGGTAACGGCACCATGGCGCGTCACTACAACCGGCTGGTCTGACATAAGGGCCTTTGCACGCCCGTGCAAGCTTTGGCGCACTCGGGCCAGCGCTGCGCGGGATTGCGCCACGCTGCCCGGCGCTTTGCCTGGGGCGTGGCCGCAGTATGGCAGCGCGGTGGACTGGCTGCGGGGGCTTAGGCCAGCGCGGCGTCCAGGCCCATTTGGTCGAGCTTTTGAAAGTACTTGCGCGCCAGCGCTACCACTTGGGCGTCGCTTGGGTGGTCGCTGGGGATGCTGTCCGAAATGGCGGCGGCCACTGATGCGCTATGGCTTTTGGCCCAGGTGGCGAATTCGTCGCGCGCCATGCCGGGGCCAGTCAGCAGAACTTCATGCACGCCAGCCAAGGCTGCGGCCACATCGGCAAACATGGCCTTGGTGTCGTGTGGCTTGCCCTGGTGCTTGTGGTGGCTGCGCGAGTGGATGCGCTGGGCTTGCATGTGTTCGTGGTCAAACATCATGACGTGGGCTTCTTGGTGGTCGATCCAGACAACAGCGTGAAAAGTAGACATGCGGGCTTTCTCAAGAGTGAAGTAAATGCGTTGGGTGCTCGGCCTTTTCCTGGCAGTCAATGCAGCGGGCCGCTTGCGGCGTGGCGCGCAGGCGGGCGGCGGCAATTGCGGCGCCGCAATCAGTGCAGCTGCCGTAGGTGCCCAAGTCCAAGCGCACCAAGGCCGCGGCAATCTGGCCCAACTCGTCGGTTTCGCGTTCGTTCAGGGCAAATTCGACATCGCGCTCGCTGGCCACCTGGGCGGGTGAATCTTCGGAATGGGCGAAATGCTCTTCGGCCACCTCGGCCCGGCTGCGCGTGCCGCCGCGCTGCTGCGCGATTTGGGCCAACAGTTCTGTGCGCTGGGCCAGCAGGCTCGCGCGGTAGCTTGTGAGTAGATTGGGGCGCGTCAAAGCAGCTCCTTTGTCAATAGAAGCCCATGCTAGGCCGATGGCGCGCAGGGTTCTAGACCTAGGTCAAGTGCGGGCTAAAAAGCGCCCCGAAAATCACCACCTGGCGCTTAGCGCGCATTGCGCGCCGGCCCTGTTGGCTGGCCTTCCTTTGTGCTGGATCAAGGCCCCGTCCTGTGCGCGGCGCACCATGGAATCTTTCACTAAAGGAGATTCGCATGCACGCGCTCAAAGACTTGTTCACCACCGATTACGGCATCATGAGCGTCGTGGGCATCGTGTTCATGCTCGGCATGCTGGCGTTTTTTGTCCGCTACTTTTTCCACCACATGCACGAAGACGAAGCACGCGAAAAGGCGCGGAACGCCGCCTAGGGCTTGCCGCAAAGCGGTCGGGCGCTCTGGCCGCAACTGCTCTTGACCGTTAACCGGTCAACAGCTAATATGAGCTATGTCCATTCAAAGTTTTTCATGCGTTGATACGCAGGCATTGTTTGAAACCGGTAGGAGCGCGCGGTTCGCCAACATAAAAAGCGTTGCAGAACGCAAGTTGGCCCAGCTCAACGCGGCACCCTCACTGGGGTTCATGCGGGCGCCGCCAGGCAACGACCTCAAGGAATACGACGGCGCATGGCACGTGAGGATTAATGACCAATGGCGGCTAACGTTCAAGTGGGGTGACAGCGGACCTTTTGACGTGCTGATTGAAGACCCACACTAGGGCTATTTTTTGATTCGGAAATATTGGAGAGAGCATCATGATCAAGAATGGAATGCGTCCTGTTCACCCCGGCGAGATTCTGCTGGAGGATTACATCAAACCCATGGGTATCAGCGTGCGCGCCCTGTCGCTGGCACTGCATGTGCCCTACTCACGACTGCGTGAAATTGTTGATGAGAAACGCGGCGTATCCGCCGATACTGCCCTGCGCCTGGAACGCTATTTCGGCAGTGAAGCGCAAGGCTGGCTGAATCTTCAATCGGCCTACGACTTGCGGGTTGCCGAGAAGCTGAGCGCCGAAGTCATTCTCAAGGACATTGCGCCATTGGCAATAGCTGCATGACCTTGAGCGAATACCTTCGGGAACGCTTAAGCAGCTAGCCAAGCTGTCTTTTGACTTCTGGCCCAGGAGTCGGCGGTGTGCGCGTTTGCCGCAGGCACTGCAGCGTATAGCCAAGTAATGGCGCGGCCGCCCGCTCTAAGTCCGCGTCTCCTCAGCGCTGCAAAGCCGCATTCACCCCATCAAGCTGCGCATCGTCCAACGCCCCTGCCAGGGCGCTGAGTTGCAGACGGGCCAGCAGCAGTTCGCTGCGGGCTTGCACCAGCGCCAAAGCGGCAGCACCGGCGTCGTTCTCCGCTTGCAACAAATCCAAGGTGGTGCGATCGCCTACTTGGCGGCCCAGTTGGGTGGCGCCCAGGCGGGCGGCGCTGGCTTGTTGGGCTGCGTCCAGCGCAGCCAAGCGGGCCGGGCCGGTTTGCAGCGCCAGCCAGGCGCTCTGCACTTGCTGCGCTGTTTGCTGGCGCGCGGCTTCGAGTTCGGCCTGGGCTTGGTCTTGCAGGCGCAGCGCTTCTTGTTGGCGTGCGTCGCGCATGCCACCGGTAAACACGGGCATGGACCATTGCACGCCCAGCATGCGCTGGCCGCTGGTGTTGCTGGCGCTGCCAAAGTCGCCGTCGCCGCTGATGCGGTCTTGGCCGATTTGGGCTACCAAGTCGAGCGTGGCGCTGGCGGCAGCGCTGTATTTGGCTGCTTCTTCTTGCGCACTTTGCACGCGCAGGGCTTGCAGGCGCAGGGCCAGATTGCTCTCCAGCGCCTGAGATTGCCATTGCTCCAAGCTGCGACTGGCCCCAGCGTCTGTGCCTGCCGCATTGGCCGGTGGCAGCACTTGCAACTGCGACTGCGGCACGCCGGTGGACTGGGCCAGCACGCGCTGGGCCACGGCCAATACGTTCTCAGCGCCCAGCACCTGGGCTTGCAAGGCAAAGGCGCGGGCACGCGCCTCATAGGTATCGGTCACGGGTTTGTCGCCCAGGGCAAAGCGGTCTTGCGCCTCGGTCAGGGCGCGGTTGACGGCGCCTTGTTGCTGGCGCAGCAAGTCAAGGTTGTGCTGGGCCAACACCAGGTCAAAGTAGCGCCGGGCGGTGAGTAGCAACAAGTCGCTGCGTGCGCTGTGCGCCTGCAGTTCGGCCATGTCGGCGGCAAGTTCGAGCTGGCGGGTTTGCGCGCTGCGCTCGCCGCTGCGCAGGGGCTGGCGCGCAGACACATTCCAGCGAGTGCTGATGCCCGTGTTGACCGAGGTATTGAAGTCCACCCCGTTGGACGCTGGGATGCCGGGCGCGGCAAAGTGCGCACCCGTGCTGGCCGAATCGGCGCCCGCCACACCCGCGCTCGCCCCCAGCATCACCTGCGGGCGCCACAGCGCTGCGGCTTGCTGGCGGCGGGCGGCACCGGCTTGGGCCGCCGCACTGGCCACGGCCACTTGCGGATCGGCGGCCTGCGCTGCGCGCCAGGCCTGCGCCAAGTCAAGCGCGTGGGCGCCTGCGGCGCTGACGGCCAGCAACAGAACGAGCACGGCACGGGCCACGGGTTTACGGATCTTCATCGGGGGGCTCCTGGGGACACATGGGCTTGGACCCATGCTTTCAAATCTCGCGCGGGCATGGCGCCGGCCACGCGGGCACGCTCCACGCCGCCTTCAAACAACAGCAAACTGGGGATGCTGCGAATCGCATATTTGCTGCTGGCCTGGGGCGCGGCGTCGGTATCGACCTTGACAAAGCGCACCAGCGGCAGCTCGCGCGCCACGCGCTCGAACGTAGGCGCCATGGCCTTGCAGGGGCCGCACCAGGCGGCCCAAAAGTCCACCACCACCGGCAGCTCGGTGCCTGCGATAAAGCGCTCAAAAGCCGCATCGCTCAGCGCCGCCGGGGCGGCCGCCAAAATGTCGGCGCCGCATTTGCCACACGCTACCTCGAAGTGCAGCTTGTCAGCGCCTACGCGGTTTTTGGTGCCGCACACCGGGCAAACGAGTTGCATGGTGGATCTGCCTTAGTTGCCAGCGCCGAAGCCAACTTTGCGCATGATGGTTTCCATCAGGCACCAGCGGGTAATCGCGCTTTGAAACAGGTTCAGGCCCACAAAAGCGGTAAACGCCAGCCACCATTCGCTCACAAACACCGGGCTACCGGGAATGCCCATTGCCAGCGAGGCCAGGATAAAGGTACCAGCCACCAAACGAACCATTTGCCATGAGGTCATAAAAATACTCCTTGAAAAAACACTTGATGAAAAACGAGTTAAACCGTCGCTTGCTCGGGCAACAGCACTTCGGTGCGATTGCGGTATGCGGCGTAGTACAGGGTAGGAATCACCACCAGCGTGAGTACGGTGGACACCGAGATGCCAAAGATCAGCGAGATGGCCAGACCGTTAAAAATCGGGTCATCGAGAATAAAGAAGGCACCCAGCATTGCGGCCAAGCCAGTGAGCATGATCGGCTGGGCCCGGGTAATGGCCGACTGCACCACCGCTTGCTTGAACGGCAGGCCCTGGCGCAGCAGCAGGTTGATAAAGTCCACCAACAAAATCGAGTTGCGCACGATGATGCCGGCCAGCGCGATCATGCCGATCATGCTGGTGGCGGTGTACTGCGCACCCATGATGGCGTGGCCGGGCATGACGCCGATGATGGTCAGCGGAATAGGCGCCATGATGATGAGCGGCGTGAGGTAAGAGCCAAACTGCGCCACCACCAGCAGGTAAATCAGCACCAGGCCCACGGCATAGGCGGCGCCCATGTCTCGGAAGGTCTCGTACGTTACTTGCGACTCGCCGTCCCACTTCAGTGAATACCCGCGCAGCGGGTCGCTGGGCTGCTTCACAAAATACTCGGCCAGCGTGCCGCCGCCAGGCGTGGGGATGGCGGCAATCTCGCTGCGCATCTGGAACACGCCATACAGCGGGCTGTCAAGCTTGCCCGCCATGTCGGCCACAACCATGTTGACGGGCAGCAAATCCTTGTGATAAATCGGCTGCTCGCGCAGGCTGTCGCTTACCGTCACCAGTTCGCGGATGGGCACCAGCGCGCCGCTGACTGAGCGCACAGTCAGTGCCAGCAAGGCGTTGATGTCGCCATGGCTCTCGGGCGGCAACTGCAGCACCACGGGCGCTGGGTATTTGCTAGCGTCATGCAAGTAGGTGGCGGATTCGCCAGACAGGCCGGTGCGCAGCGTGCTGACAATGGCTTGCTGCGGCACGCCCAAGAGCGCGGCCTTGCGCCTATCCACCAGCAAGAGCTTGCGCGGGGCGCTGGCAATGCTGCTGTCGTCCACGTCCACGATGCCGGGCGTCTTTTCGAACACGGCGCGCACGGCTTGCGCCACTTCGCGCCGGCCTGCGGCCTCGGGGCCATAGATCTCGGCCACGATGGGCGAGAGCACGGGCGGGCCAGGCGGCACTTCCACCACTTTCACATTGGCGCCATAGAGCTTGCCAATGCGCTGCAGCTCGGGGCGCACGCGGGTGGCGATGGCGTGGCTTTGGGCCGCGCGGTCGTGCTTGTCCACCAAGTTGACTTGCAGGTCGCCCACTTCGCCGCCGCTGCGCAGGTAGTACTGGCGCACCAATCCGTTGAAGTTGATGGGTGCGGCCGTGCCGGCATAGGCCTGGTAATCGGTCACCTCGGGCACGGTGGCTAGAAAGGCGCCCAGCGCATGCAAGACGGTGGCGGTTTGCTCCAGCGGCGTGCCCGCAGGCATGTCCACCACCACCTGAAACTCGGACTTGTTGTCAAACGGCAGCATCTTGAGCAGCACCAGACCGGTAGCGGGCAGGGCCACTGAGACCGCAATCAGCACCGCCACGCCCAGGCCCAGCAGGCCCCGGTTGCGGCCGCCGCGCTGCTCGTCGAGCAAGGGCTTGAACACGCGCTCAAACAAGGGGGCGAGCTTGGCGCTCAGGCCGCTGTGGCTGTGTTCGCCGTGGGCAACAGCGCCAGGCGCACTGGGCTTCATCCAAATGCGCGCCAACCAAGGCGTCACCACAAAGGCAATTGCCAGGGACAGCAGCATGCCCATGCTGGCATTGATCGGAATCGGGCTCATGTAGGGGCCCATCAGGCCCGACACAAAGGCCATGGGCAGCAAGGCGGCAATCACGGTCAGCGTGGCCAAAATCGTGGGGCCACCGACTTCGTCCACTGCACCGGGAATCAGTTGGGCCAGGGTTTTTTGCGGATACAACTGCTGGTGCCGGTGGATGTTTTCCACCACCACAATGGCGTCGTCTACCAAGATGCCGATCGAGAAAATCAGCGCAAACAGCGACACCCGGTTCAGGGTAAAGCCCCAGGCCCAGGACGCGAACAGGGTCACGGTCAGCGTCAGCACCACCGCCACGCCCACGATGGCCGCTTCGCGCTTGCCCAGCGCCAAAAACACCAGCACCACCACCGAGGCAGTGGCAAACAGCAGCTTTTGGATCAGCTTTTGCGCCTTGGCGTTGGCCGACGCACCGTAGTTGCGCGTCTCGGCCACTTGCACGGTATCGGGCACCACGGTGTTGCGCAGCTCTTCCACACGCGCAATGACTGCGTTGGCCACGTCAATCGCGTTTTCGCCGGGCTTTTTGGTAATGCTCAGGGTGACAGCCGGGTATTCACCACCACCGGGCTTCTCAGACTGGCCGTGCCAGACGTAGCGCGCCGCAGGCAGCGGGCCGTCTTTGACTTCAGCCACGTCACCCAAAAACACGGGGCGGCCATTGCGCACGCCCACCACCAGGGCGGCTACTTCGCTGGCCTGGCTCAAATAGGGGCCGGACTCAATGGCCACGGTTTGGTTGCCTGCAATGAGTTCACCCACGGGCAATCCCAGGTTTGCAGATTGCAGCGCCATGCGCATGTCAGCCGCAGTGACGCCCGAGCCAGCCATGCGCGCCGGGTCGAGTGCCACCATCACCGCGCGGCCGGGGCCGCCCACGGTTTGCACCTCTCGGGTGCCGGGCACGCGCTTGAGGTCAGCTTCCATACTGTGGGCCACGCGTTCCAGGTCAAAGGCGCCGGTGTCTGCGTCTTTGCTGAACAAGGTCAGGGTGACGATGGGCACGTCGTCAATGCCCTTGGGCTTGATGATGGGCTCGAGCACGCCCAGATTTTTGGGCAGCCAGTCGGCATTCGTGCGCAGCGTGTCATGCAGGCGCACCAAGGCTTCGGTGCGCGGCACGCCCACCTTGAATTGCACGGTGATGACCGCCAAGCCGGGGCGCGCGAGCGACATCACGTGTTCGGTGCCCGCCATTTGCGAAAGCACTTGCTCGGCCGGAATGGCAACCATCTGCTCCACATCGGCCACGCTGGCGCCCGGAAAGGGAATCAGCACATTGGCCATGGTCACGTTGATTTGCGGCTCTTCTTCGCGCGGCGTCACCAGCACGGCAAACGCGCCCAGCAGCAGCGCCATCAGGGCCAGCAGCGGCGTAATGTGCGCGCGCTGGAACATGGCCGCAATGCGACCCGAAACGCCCAGGTGGTGAATGGACTTCATATCAACGCACCTGTGCAGCAGCGGTGGGGTCGGTGGCGACCTTGTCGCCGGCACGCACGCCACTCAATACTTCTACCCGGTCACCTTGCACACGGCCCAGGCGCACCTGGCGCAGCGCAGGTCGGCCTTGGGCGTCTACCAAATAGAGGGCTGTGAGTTCAGCCCGGCGCACCACGGCGCTGACTGGCACAAAAAGACGCTCGCCGCTGACGGCAGCGCCGCCTGCGGCAGGCAACCACACGCGGGCAAACATGCCAGGCGCCACGCCTTTGAGCGAGGGCAGCTTGAAGCGAATCTGCGCGCTGTGCGTGGCCGCGTCCACCAAGGGCAGCACGGTGGCGCCGCTGGCGTTCATCAAACCGGTGGCGCCGCTCCAGCCGGGCAGCTCAAACTGCAGCTTGTCCAGGCTGGCGGGCAAGGCGCTTTGGGCCACACTGGCCGTCACGCGCAAACCTGACGGGTCGTGCATCGTAAGCAAAGGGCGCCCTGGCATGGCCATGTCGCCCAAGGCCACGGGCACTTCGCTCACCACACCCGCGAACGGAGCCTGGATCACGAAAAAGCGTTGCTGGGTTTGCGCCGCGTCCGACTGCGCTTGCAGCGCCTTGACCTGCGCTTGTGCGGCGTCAAACTGCGCCTTGGAGCGCTCAAGTGCCGCCTGGCTGATGTACTGCTTTTGCAGCAACTGCTGCTGGCGCTCAAAGTCTTTGCCCGCCACCGTGAGATTTGCGCGCGCGGCGTCTACCTGCGCGGCGCTGGCCTGGGCGGTTTGGCTGGCGGCGCGGGCGTCGATGCGCGCCAGCTCTTGGCCCGCGCGCACCGTGTCGCCCACTTTGACCGACAAAGAAACGATGGAGCCCGCCACCTGCGCGGCCAGCGTGGCCTGGCGCACGGGCTCGACCACACCATCGAAACTTTGCAAATCCGCGCGCTGGCTGGCGCCGCCCTGCACTTGCGCCGTGGCCAGTTCCGTGGCCGCCGTGCCCGTCAGCGGGGATAGCAGGCTGGCGGCGCAAAGCAGCGCGACTCTGGAGGGGATTTTCCAAGCGGTGGTCATGGTGGGGTTCCTTGGTGCGTGAAGGCCAGCGCCTTCTTTCATATTTAACTAATTGCGTAATTAATCAAATAATACACTAAAATCGGCCACATGCGTTGTGTCATATCAAACGCCGTCATCAAAACCTAAGATTTAGGACGCCCGACCATGGAAAACCTGCCCCCCGAAGCCCTGCAAGACGTGGCCACCTACTTTCAGGCCCTGTCCGAACCCACACGCCTGCAAATCCTCAACATCCTGCGCGAAGGCGAGCGCAATGTCGGAGAGCTGGCGCAGATGTGCGGCTCCACTGCCGCCAATATTTCGCGCCACCTGAGCTTGCTGACCAAGCACGGCATGGTGCGGCGCGAAAGCCGGGGCACCAGCGCCTATTACTGCATTGCCGACGAGGCGGTCTACGCGCTGTGCGATCTGGTCTGCGGCAATATTGCGCGCCAGATGGAACGCGCCAACAAAACGCGCCAAGCATTTACCCTGACGCCCTAAACCTTCGAGTCCGAGACGCCATGCCCCGTTTTGCCGCCAATCTTTCCATGCTCTACAACGAGCACGCGTTTCTGGACCGCTTTGCCGCCGCCGCCGCCGACGGTTTCGGTGCGGTGGAATACCTGTTTCCCTATGCGTTTGAGGCCCAGGCACTGCAAAGCCGCCTGCAAGACCACGGACTGCAACAAGTGCTGTTCAACGCGCCGCCTGGCGACTGGGACGCGGGCGAACGCGGCCTGGCCTGCCTGCCCGGGCGAGAGGCCGAATTTCGCGCCGGCTTTGCCCGCGCGCTGGACTACGCCCAGGCCCTGGCCTGCCCGCGCATCCACGTGATGGCCGGCATTGCACCGCCCGGCGCCGACCCCACCACCCTGCAAACCACCTACCGCGCCAACCTGGCTTGGGCCGCAGCCCAAGCCAGCAGCGCGGGCTGCGACGTATTGATCGAACCCATCAACACCCGCGACATGCCCGGCTTTTTTCTGCACCACCAAAACGCGGCGCACGCGCTGGTGCAAGAGATTGGCGCGCCGAACCTGAAGGTGCAGTTTGACCTCTACCACTGCCAGATCATGGAAGGCGACGTGGCCACCAAACT
>CANGHQ010000013.1 GCA_947453585.1 Burkholderiales bacterium
CCCAACGAGTTTTTGCACGTGCCCTATGCCAAAAAGCTCACCGCGGCGGTAGCGCAGGTGATCGCCAGCTTTCCGTAACAACATTGCCTGAGAGCCCCGCTATGAGCACTGCCCACCTGTCCGAAATCACCACCCCCCACGGCGCCACCCTGGCGCTGCGCGACTGGCCCCTGCCCGAGGGCGCCACGCCGCGCGCGCTGGTGCTCATCGTCCACGGCCTGGGCGAACACAGCGGGCGCTACGAGCACGTGGCGCAGCAGCTCAATGGCTGGGGCTTTGCGGTGCGCGCTTTTGATTTATGCGGCCACGGTTTGTCCAGTGGCGCGCCTGGCAGCCTGCCCGACGAACACCGCCTGCTCGACGACCTGGCTACGGTGCTCGACCGCAGCCGCGCTACCGTGGCGCCGGGCATGCCCGTGGTGTTGCTCGGCCACAGCCTGGGCGGCCTGATTGCAGCGCGCTTTGTGTCGCTCAAACTGCGCGCGGTGGACGCGCTGGTCTTGTCCAGCCCGGCGCTGGACCCCGGTCTCAACGCCTTCCAAAAATTGCTGTTGGCGACGCTGCCCAAGATCGCGCCTAACTTGCGCGTGGGCAACGGCCTGGACGCCACCTTCCTGTCGCACGACGCAGCCGTGGTGGCCGCCTACCGCGCCGACCCGCTAGTGCACGACCGCATTTGCGCCCGGCTGGCGCTGTTTATTGCCACCGCAGGCGCTCAGACCCTTGCGCTGGCCCCGCAGTGGACCGTACCCACGCTGTTGATGTATGCGGGCCAAGACCGTCTGGTCAACCCCGCAGGCAGCCGCGCCTTTGTGGCCCAAGCGCCGGCCGACGCCGTGACCAGCCAATGCTTTGAGGATCTCTACCACGAGATCTTCAACGAGTTGGACCCCGCGCCTGTGTTTGCCGCGCTGCAAGAGTGGCTGGCGCCGCGGTTTGGGGTTTAAACCTGTGTTGGATGCCTAAACCAGCAGCGCTAAGGCGGTGAGCGCCGCCGTCTCGGCGCGTAGCACCCGCGCGCCCAGCGACACGGGGGCAAAGCCGCAGGCCATAGCGGCGTCTTCTTCGGCCGCGCTCAAGCCGCCTTCGGGACCGGACAAGAAAATGGCTGCCGGGGCCGCGTCGGCGGCCAGCCAATCTCGCAGTGGGCGCGAACCCTCGCGCAAGGACAGCAACAAGCGTGCTACAGGCGCCGCACCAGCCCCCTCCGCAGCGCCAGCAGGCAGCGCCCGCAGCCAATGCGTCAGCGTGGCTACCGGGTGCAGCAGCGGCACGCGGTTGCCGCCGCACTGCTCGCAGGCCGACACGGCCACGCTTTGCCAGTGCGCGGTTTTCTTGTCGGCGCGCTCGCCCGAGAGGCGCAGCACGCTGCGTTCGCTCATGAGCGGCTGGATGCTGGCTACGCCGAGCTCGGTGGCTTTCTCCACCAGCCAGTCCATGCGGTCGTTGGCGGGCATAGCGATGGCAATGTGCACCGCGCGCGCGGCTTCACGTTCCAGCGCGTGGTGCGCACCCACCTGCACTTGCACGTTGCTGCGGCCCATTTGCGTGACGGTGGCTTCAAACTCGCCGCCCGGGCTCGCGGCCGCGCCGGTTGCCCAGCCGGGGCCATGGTTGAACAAGGTGATGCTGTCACCGGGCTGCAGGCGCAGCACCTGCACGTGGCGGGCGGCACCGGCGGGCAACTCCAGAGAATCACCCGTGTGCAGCGGCGCGGGGCAAAAAAAGCGCGGCATGCTCAGGCTGCCCCGGGACTGCGGCCAAAGCCAAAGACGTTGGGCTCTTCAATCCCCTCTAACTTGTCAATCAGGCGCAGCAGGGGCTTGAGCTCGCGGTAGCGCGCGCAGGTGGCGCGGATGTAGCCGATAAACCGTGGCGTGTCGGCCAGGTAATGCGCCTTGCCGTCGCGCAAGGACAGGCGCGTAAAGATGCCAGCGATCTTGAGGTGGCGCTGCAGGCCCATCCATTCCACCGCGCGGTAAAACACCCCAAAGTCGTCGCCCACCGGCAGCCCGGCCTGGCGCGCCCGTTGCCAGTAGCGCACCACCACGTCCAGGCAAAAGTCCTCGTCCCAGCTTAGAAAAGCGTCGCGCACCAGGCTGGCAATGTCGTAAGTGATGGGGCCATAGACCGCATCCTGGAAATCGAGCACGCCCAGCGCGTTGCCGTTTGAAGGGGCCATCAAATTCCGGGGCATAAAGTCGCGGTGCACGTAAACGCTCGGCCAACTGAGGTTCTCTGTAATGATGGTCTCAAATGCGGCGTCCAGCACCTTGCGCTGCGCCTCGTCCAGCGTCACTTGGCGGTGCTGGGCGATGTACCACTGGGGAAAGAGTTCGAGCTCGCGGCGTAAGAGCGCGTGGTCGTAGGGCGGCAGCACGTCGGGGCGTGAGGCTTTTTGCCACACGATCAGGGTGTCAACGGCCTGCAAATACAGGTCCAGCGGTGGCGGGGCGGCCGGGTCGATGACCTGCATCATGGTGTGTGCACCCAGGTCGTTGAGCAACAAGAAGCCTTGGGCCTCTTGCCAGTCCAGCACTTCTGGGGCGCGGATGGCGGCGTCGTGCAGCAGTTGCGCGACCTGCACAAAGGGCGCGCTGTTTTCCTTGTCGGGGGGCGCGTCCATGATGATCAGGCTGTCGCCGCGGGCGCCGCCGTCGGTGTCAATGCGCAAATAGCGGCGAAAGCTGGCGTCGGCCGAGGCCAGGCGCAGGGTCTCGGGCCGCAGTGCAAAGCGCGTTTGCACGCTGGCCAGCCAGGTCTGAAACTGGGCTTGGCGTTCGGGGTCGGACCACAACACCGGTTGGGTTGTGGGCTGGGGGCTGAGGGAAGTGGGGGCAGGGGCAATGGGGCTCATGGATAATCCATTTTCTATCTTTTTGCGACTGGTCCTTTTTCACCCATGCCTTCTATTGCGCGCGACGCGGCTCCCAAGCTGCCCGGCACCGGCCTGCGGGTGGCGGTGGGGCGGACCTGCGCGCTGGTCGCGGCCTGGGGCGGGGTCGCGCTGGCGCAGACACCCGCACCGCAAGACGCCCCAGCGCCGCCCCCGGGCCAGACCCTGAGTCCCGAGCAGGTGCGCCGCGCACCCGTCCTCTTGCAAGGCGACCGCCTGAGCAGCCGCACCGACCAAGACGCCACGCTGGAGGGCGACGCCGAGCTGCGCAAGGCCGGCACCATCATCCGCGCCGACCGGCTGGACTACGACATGCCCACCGACACGGCGCGCGCCACGGGCCACGTGTGGGTTCGGCGCAACGGCAATATTTACCAGGGCCCCTATTTGGAGCTGGAAGTGGACGCCTTTGAGGGCTTTTTCACCGCGCCCAGCTACGAATTTGCGCAAAACGGCGCCCATGGCAAAGCCGCACGGGCGGACTTTATTGACAGCACCCACATGACGGTGCACCAGGCCAGTTACACCACCTGCAAACGCAAGCCCGGCCCCGACTGGCTCCCCGACTGGGTCTTGAACGCCGCGCGCATTGACATTGACAACGACGAAGACATTGGCCTGGCGCAAAGTGCCACCCTGAGCTTCAAGGGTTTTCCGCTGTTGCACGTGCTGCCGATCAGCTTTCCCCTGTCCGAAAAACGCAAAAGCGGCATGTTGCCCCCCGCCATTGGTCTGGACAACGCCAACGGCCTGGAAGTCTCGACCCCCTACTACCTCAATATCGCGCCCAACCGCGACGCCACCATCACGCCGACTTTCATGACGGCGCGTGGCGTGAACTTCAATACCCAGTTCCGCTACCTGGAGCCCCGCTACTCAGGCGCCTTGAACCTGAGCTACATGCCCACTGACAAGCTGCGCGACTCCGACCGCTGGGGCGCCTCGGTCACCCACACGCAGAGCGTGGATTCGCCCATTGGCGGCGTGACGCTGGCGGCCAACATCAACCGGGTAAGCGACGACAACTACTGGCGCGACTTCACCACCAGCAGCGCGGTCAATAACGGCAGCGCCATTGGCGGGGCCACGCAGCGCCTGTTGCCCGCCGACCTGACCGCGTCTTGGGGTCGGGGTGATTTCTCTTCGGCGATCAAGGTGCTGAAGTGGCAAACCCTGCAAGACCCAACGGCCCCTATCGTCCCGCCCTATGACCGGGTGCCGCAGTGGACCGGGCGCTATGGGCAATTCAATGACCGGGGCGTGGACTGGTCGGTGGATGCCGACCTGACGCAATTCCAGTCGGACCGCTCGCTCACCTTGCAACCCAACGCCCAGCGCGTGTTTGGCCTGGCGCAGGCCAGTTACCCCATGGTCCGGCCGGCCGGCTTTGTCACGCCCAAGCTACAGCTGCACACCACCGGATACCAGTTTGACGCCGTCTATGCGGGCCGACAAAGTGCCGACAGCACCGTGCCCACGTTTAGTCTGGACAGCGGCCTGGTGTTTGAGCGCGAAGCCACCGTGATGGGCCGCAATCTGGTGCAAACGCTGGAGCCGCGGGCGTTTTACGTTTACACGCCATACCGCGACCAGAGCATGTTGCCCAACTATGACACCGGCGCCAACGACTTCAACTTCGCCACCATCTACACCGAGAACGCCTTTGTCGGCAACGACAAGATCGCCGACAACAACCTGCTCACCTTGGGCCTGACCACCCGCTACATCGACCCGGACAACGGCGCCCAGCTGGCCCGCTTTGGCGTGGCGCAGCGCCTGCGGTTTGAAGACCAGCTGGTCACCCTCAGCCCGGGCGCTGCCAGTGCGTCGTCGGGTGTGAGCGACATCTTGCTGGGCGGCGCTATCAACCTGACCGAACGCTGGGTGGTGGACTCCACCGTGCAGTACAACGGCCGCACCGACCAGTCGGTGCGCTCGGTGCTGGGGGCGCGCTACAACCCGTCCAATTACCGGGTGTTCAACGTGGCCTACCGCTTTTTGCGCGACCAAAGTGAGCAAGTTGATACCAGCTGGCAGTGGCCGCTTAACGATCTGTGGGGCGACCGTGGGCAGGAGCTTGGCGCCGGTCAGGGCCAGGGCGAAGGCCGCTACTACGCCCTGGGCCGCCTGAACTACAGCCTGCGCGAGGGCCGGCTGGTCGATAGCGTGCTGGGGGTCGAGTACGATGCAGGCTGCTGGATTGGCCGCGTGGTGGTGGAGCGGGTGCAAACCAGCACAGAGACCGCCAACCAGCGCCTGATGTTCCAGCTCGAATTCGTCGGCTTTACCCGCGTGGGCCTGAGTCCGGAAAAAACCCTCACCTCCAATATTTCGCACTACCAGCACCTGCGCGACCCCAGCGTGTCGGGCAGCGCAAACCGAACCTACGATTGAGCGATTGACCACCATGAAACTGCATTTTTGGGCCACTGCGGCCACGGTTCTCGCGCTGCTTGCGGGCAGCCTGGGCGCCGCACTTGCGCAAAACAGCCAGGCCGCCGACTTCATTGTGGCGCTGGTCAATTCAGAGCCGATTACCAACGCCGAGTTGCAAGCGCAAATCAAGCAAGTCACCGAGCAGCGCGCCCAGCAGCGCCAGCCCTTGCCGCCTGCGGCTGAACTGCGCAGCGCAGTGCTTGAGCGCATGATCAACGAGCGCGCGCAACTGCAAGTGGCCCGCGACATGGGTATGCGCGCCGAGCCTGGCGCCATCGACCAAGCCGAAGCCAACCTGGCTGCGCAAAACCAGATGGACCTGGCCCAGTTTCGCCAGACGCTGGAGCAGCGCGGCATGGCGCAGTCCACATTCCGCGCCCAATTGCGCGACCAGATCATCTTGGGCCGCCTGCACGAGCGCGAGGTTGAGGGCCGCGTGCGCGTGAGCGACATGGAAGTAGAAAACGCCCTGGCCGCACGCCAAGCCGCCAACGCCGACCCAATGGCGCAAGACATCAACTTGGCGCACCTGCTGGTGGCGCTGCCCGAGAACCCGACCCCAGCGCAAGTGGCGCAGGCGCAAACCCAGGCGCAGCAAGTGTTGGCGCGCATCCGCGCCGGTGAAAAATTTGAAGCCTTGGTCAAAGAGCTGTCGGCCGCCGACCGCAACAACGGCGGCCAACTCGGTCTGCGCCGCGCCGACCGCTACCCAGCGCTGTTTGTCAACGCCACCCAGGCGCTGGGCGTGGGCCAGGTGTCCGAGCCGGTGCGCTCCGGTGCCGGCTTTCACCTGCTGCAAGTGGTAGAGCGCCGCGCCGGCAGCTTGGTGCAAACCGTGGCGCAGACCCATGCCCGCCACATCTTGCTTCGCTTAAGCCCGCAGCTCAGCCAGGCCCAGGCGCTGGCGCAACTTGCCCAAGTGCGCACCCGCATTTTGGCGGGTAGCACCAGTTTTGAAGCTGCGGCGCGCGAGTTGTCGCAAGACGGCAGCGCAGCCCAGGGCGGTGATCTTGGCTGGTCTACCCCTGGCATGTTTGTGCCCGAGTTTGAAGACGCGCTGGACCGCCTAAAAGTGCTGGAAATCGGCACGCCCCTCGTGTCGCGCTTTGGCGTGCACCTGATGCAAGTGATGGAGCGGCGCACGGTCGAACTGACCCCGGCGCAACTGCGCGAGCGCATGCGCGCGGAGCTGCGGGCGCAGCGCACCGAAGAGGCGTATCAAACGTGGGAGCGCGACATCCGCAGCCGCGCCTTTGTCGAAATCCGCGAGCCCAACTGAGTGGCACGTCTTATTACCGCCCGCAGGGCTAGGCCCTGATGCAACACATTGCCCGTAAGCGTTTTGGCCAGCACTTTTTGTCCGATGGCGGCATCATTGACGCCATTGTTGACGCCATCGCCCCGGTGCCGGGCCAGCACGTGGTTGAAATCGGCCCCGGCCTGGCGGCGCTCACGCAGCCCCTGGTAGAGCGCCTGGGCGCGCTCACCGTCATCGAGCTTGACCGTGACCTAGCGAGCCGCCTGCGCGCCCACCCGCAACTCACGGTGATTGAGGCCGACGTGCTGCGGGTTGACTTTGACGCATTGGCACGCGGCCCTTGGGCTGGGGACGTGGCCGCGCCAGACGCGCTCGGCGCGCCGCCCAAAATTCGGGTGGTGGGCAACCTGCCCTACAACATCTCCACGCCCATCCTGTTTCATCTGCTGCAGTTTGTCGATCTGGTGCAAGACCAGCACTTCATGCTGCAAAAAGAAGTGATTGACCGCATGGTGGCTGCGCCCGACACCTCAGATTTCAGCCGCCTGAGCGTGATGCTGCAGTGGCGCTACGCCCTGGAAGACGTGCTGTTTGTGCCGCCCGAAAGTTTTGACCCGCCCCCGCGCGTGGACAGCGCCGTGGTGCGCATGGTGCCACTGGCCACGCCGCCCGACATCAACATCCCCTTGTTCAGCGAGCTGGTGCAAGTGGCTTTCAGCCAGCGCCGCAAGCTCATCCGCCACACCCTGGGCCGCTGGCTGGAGGCCAAAAACTTTGCAGGCAGCTTCGATGTGCAACGCCGGGCGCAAGAAATCCCGGTGGCCGAATACGTGGCGCTGGTGCAGCAGCTGTAACGTTTTCTTGGTGTGGGTGGCCTAGGCCCGTGCGCCGACCGTCCGCTGCAGGTCAGGGCGCTTGCTCAAGCCGCGCTTCCCAACTTCACCGAACCAACTCAGGCCGCTTCGTGCGCCCGCGCCCCGGCGGCTGCCGCAGCTTGCGCTTGCTCGCGCTGAAAGTTGGCCTGCATCTGGCCCTTGGCGGATGCGTATTGCACCGGCCAGGGCTGCGCCTGGTAGCCGATCTTGGCGGCCTCGGTCAGCGTCCAGGCCGGGTTGGCCAGGTGGGGGCGTGCCACCGCGCACAAGTCGGCCCGCCCGGCGGCGATGATGCTGTTGACGTGGTCGGCCTCGCTGATCGCGCCCACCGCCATGGTGGCAATACCGGCCTCTTGGCGGATGCGGTCGGCAAACGGGGTCTGGAACATGCGACCATAGACCGGTTTTTCTTGTTTGCTGACCTGGCCCGATGAACAGTCAATCAGGTCGGCGCCTGCGGCCTTGAAGGCCCGCGCAATCTCCACCGCATCGTCGGGCGTAATGCCGCCTTCCACCCAGTCGGTGGCCGAGATGCGCACCGACATGGGCCGCTCCTGCGGCCAGACGGCGCGCACTGCGGCAAACACTTCTAGCGGATAGCGCAGGCGGTTTTCCAGGCTGCCGCCATAGGCGTCCTCGCGCTGGTTGGTCAGGGGCGAAATAAAGCTGGAGAGCAAATAGCCGTGGGCGCAGTGCAGCTCCAGCCAGTCCACGCCAATGCTTGCTGCGGCCTGGGTGCTGGCGCAAAAGTCGGCGCAGACGCGGTCCATGTCCGCACGCGTCATGGCGCGGGCGGTTTGGCTCACACCGGGCAGATACTGCTGGGGCGAGGCCGAAATCAGCGGCCAGTTGCCGCCCTCCAGCGGCTGGTCAGTGCCGTTCCAGGCCAGTCGGGTCGAGCCCTTGGCCCCGGCGTGGCCGATCTGCATGGCAAATTTGGCGTCGCTGTTCTGGTGCACCCAGTCCACGATGCGCGCCCAGGCCGCCGTGTGCTTGGGGGCGTACAGGCCTGGGCAGCCGGGGGTGATGCGGGCGTCGGCGCTCACGCAGGTCATCTCGGCAAACACCATCGCGGCGCCACCCATGGCGCGCGCGCCCAGGTGCACCAGGTGGTAGTCACCCGCCACGCCGTCGGTTGCCGAATACTGCGCCATGGGCGAGACCACCACGCGGTTTTTCAGGGTCAGGCCGCGCATGGTGTAGGGCGTGAACATGGGCGGCGGT
Organism: Burkholderiales bacterium; assembly: GCA_947453585.1. Lineage (GTDB taxonomy): Bacteria > Pseudomonadota > Gammaproteobacteria > Burkholderiales > Burkholderiaceae_C > Allorhodoferax. Next base: position 8,690 of record CANGHQ010000013.1, read on the forward strand.
GCCGCCTGGTCCGGGCGCACGGCCACCCCGGCGCGCTGCGCAAACCAGCGCTCAAAGTCGCCCAGCCACTGCGCGTCGCGCAGGCGCAGGTTCTCGTGGCTGATGCGCTGGCTGCGCGTGAGCATGGAATACATGAACTGCGGGCCGGGCAGCTGATCGCAGTAGCGCTGGCCGCACACCTCAAACCAGACCATGGCGTTCCAGGCCGCGTTTTGCAGGCGCAGCACGTCCACCATGCGCAGCGCTTGGTAGCGTTCCAGTACCGCTGGTATCTGGGCAGGCGTGTCGCCCAGGGCGCCAAACTGGCGGGTGAGTTCAATCGCGTCTTCAATCGCCAGCTTGGTGCCCGAACCGATGGCGAAATGCGCGGTATGCACCGCGTCGCCCATCAGCACCACATGGCTGTGGCCGTTGAAGTGCGACCATTGCCTGCACTTGACCTGCTGAAAATTAAGCCAGGCCGAACCGCGCAAATGGCGCGCATTCGTCATCAGCGCAGCACCTTGCAGGTGGGCGGCAAACAGCTGCTCGCAAAAGGCAATCGACTGCGCTTGGTCCGCCTGGTCTAGGCCGTGCGCCAGCCAGACATCTTCGGGGCACTCGACAATAAAGGTCGTGGTTTCGGCGTCAAACTGGTAGATGTGGGCCTGGAACCAGCCGTGCTCGGTTTGTTCAAACAAAAAGGTAAACGCGTCGTAGCGCTTGTGTGTGCCCAGCCAGATGTAGCGGTTGGGCCGCAGCACGATCTCGGGCTGAAAGACGTCCGCATAGCGCTGGCGCACGCCTGAGTTGATGCCATCGGCCGCCACAATCAGATCGGCCTGCGGGTAGTCGGTGTCCGCGTTGGCGTGGGTCTCAAACACCAGTTCGACATGCAAATCTTCGCAGCGGCGCTGCAAGATGTTGAGCAGCTTTTTGCGTCCGATGCCGACAAAGCCGTGGCCGCCGCTGCGCAGGGTTTCGCCCTTGAATTCGAGCGCAATATCGTCCCAGTGGTTGAAGGACTGCGCAATCTCGGCGGCTGTGACCGGGTCCCAGACGCGCATATTGTCCATGGTCGCGTCCGAGAAAACCACGCCCCAACCGAAGGTGTCATAGGGCTTGTTTTGCTCGACCACCGTGATCTGGTGGGCCGGGTTTTTGAGCTTCATCAACAAGCCGAAATACAGGCCGGCCGGGCCGCCGCCAATGCACACAATATTCATACACGCTCCAGGGGGCGGCCGTAGCAGCCAATTTGAAAATTGCTTTAAACCTAAAGCACTCTAGCAAGGCGTGCTACCCGTGTCAACGCTGCGCGGGCTCAGGAATGACCGGATTGACAAACAATAGTTTATGCCTAAACTATTTTTAACCAAGCCTTAAGGTCGCAGCAAAAGCACCTTCTGGCGCCCCGTTTTTGCAGAAATAGTTTGCCCCGAAAGCCCACCCTCCATGGACAAAGAAGCCCGTTTGCACGGCACCACAATGGCAGAACATCCGCAGGCCCTGCGCCTGTGGCTGCGCATGCTCACCTGCACCCAGCTGGTTGAAACCCAGGTGCGCGTGGCCTTGCGTGAGCGCTTTGCCAGCACCTTGCCGCGCTTTGATTTGCTGGCCCAGCTCGAGCGCGTGCCAGAAGGCATGAAGATGAAAGACCTGTCGCGCCGCATGATGGTCACCGGCGGCAACATCACCGGCATTACCGACCAACTGGTGACCGAAGGCCTGGTGCAGCGCGTGGCCGTGCCCGATGACGGGCGCGCTTTTCGCATTAAGCTCACCGCCAAAGGGCGCAAGCAGTTCGGCGCCATGGCGCGCGCCCACGAAGACTGGATCGTCCAGGCCTTCGGGTCGCTCAGTGACAAAGAAGTCAGCACCTTGCACCGCCTGCTGGGCAAGGTCAAGGAACACAGCCACAACACCAAAAACCTATCTACGGACACGTTATGAAACACTTTATCGGCGCAGGCAGCCCCATGCGCAGCCAGTTCACCGCCACCCAGGCCTACGCGGCACAGCACTTTGCCTGGAGCTTCCACGAGGGCGTGGGCACCATCACCCTGAACCGCCCCGAGCGCAAAAACCCGCTCACCTTTGATTCGTACTGCGAACTGCGCAATCTGTTTGAGGCGCTGAAATACTCCACCGACGTCAAGGTGCTGGTGCTCAGCGGCGCGGGCGGCAACTTTTGTTCGGGCGGGGACGTGCACGAAATCATCGGGCCCCTGACGCGCATGAGCATGCCCGAGATGCTGGAATTCACCCGCATGACCGGCGACCTGGTCAAAACCATGCGCAACTGCCCGCAGCCCATCATTGGCGCCATTGACGGCATTTGCGCCGGGGCTGGGGCCATGATGGCGCTGGCCTGCGACATGCGCCTGGGCACGGCGGCCAGCAAGACGGCGTTTTTGTTCACCCGCGTCGGGCTGGCCGGGGCCGACATGGGCGCTTGCGCGCTGCTGCCGCGCGTGATCGGCCAGGGCCGCGCCTCTGAGCTGCTGTTTACCGGGCGCGCCATGAGCGCCACCGAAGGCCTGGCCTGGGGCTTTTTCAACGCCTTGCACGACAGCGCCAGTTTGCTCGAGCAGGCCCAGGCGCTGGCCGCTACGCTGGCGCAAGGCCCCACCTTTGCCCAAGGCATGACCAAAACTATGCTGCAACAAGAATGGGCGATGACTATTGAGCAAGCGGTAGAAGCTGAGGCCCAAGCGCAGGCCATTTGCATGCAAACCGGCGACTTTCGGCGCGCCTACGAGGCCTTTGCCGCCAAGCAAAAACCCGTGTTCGAGGGCAACTGACATGGCCGCGCTCGCACCCACCGCGCATTTGCAGCTGCCGTTTTTTGACGCAGCGCACCAGCAACTCGCCGCCGACCTGTCGGCCTGGGCGGCGGTGCAAGACGTAGACGAACAAGACGACCGCCTGGCCTGCCGCGAATGGGTGCGCCGCCTGGGCGCGGCCGGCTGGCTGCGGCACTGCGTGCCCGCCGAGTTTGGTGGCGTGCGCGCCCAGCTGGATTCGCGCGCCCTGGTCATCTTGCGCGAAACCCTGGCCTTTTATTCGCCCTTGGCCGACTTTGCTTTTGCCATGCAGGGCCTGGGCAGCGGCGCCATTACCCTGGCCGGCACCGCAGCGCAAAAAAGCCGCTACCTGCCGGCCGTGGCCCAAGGCCAGATGATTGCCGCCTTTGCCCTGAGCGAGGCGCAAGCCGGCTCGGACGCCGGCGCCATGGCGACCACGGCGCGCTTCGGTGCAAACGGCGACGTCACCCTGCAGGGCAGCAAGACCTGGATCAGCAATGGCGGCATCGCCGACTATTACTGCGTGTTCGCCAAAACCGACCCGCAGGCCGGCACGCGCGGCATTACCGCCTTTATCGTGGACGCCGACACGCCGGGGCTCGATGCCTCCGAGCACATCGCTGTGATGGCGCCGCACCCGCTGGCCACGCTGCAGTTTGCAGATTGCCGCCTGCCCGCCAGTGCCCAGTTGGGTGAACTGCACGGTGGCTTCAAGCTGGCCATGCGCACGCTCGACATCTTTCGCGCCTCGGTGGCGGCTGCCGCCCTGGGCATGGCGCGCCGCGCGCTGGCGCTGGCGGTGGACTACGCGCAGGCGCGGCCCATGTTTGGCCAGCGCCTGGCCGACTTTCAGCTCACCCAGGCCAAGCTCGGCGAAATGGTGGCCCTGATTGATGCCGGCGCCTTGCTCACTTACCGCGCCGCCTGGCTGCGCGACTGCGTCGGCACCGAAGGCGCGCAGCACGCCCAAACCTACAGCGCCGCTGCCGCCATGGCCAAGATGGTGGCCACCGAAAACGCCCAGCGCGTGATCGACATGGCGTTGCAAATGCACGGCGGCATGGGCGTGCGCATGGGCAACAAGATCGAGAGCCTGTACCGCGACATCCGCTCCCTGCGCATCTACGAGGGCGCCACCGAAGTGCAACTGCTGATCCTGGGCAAATCGGTGCTCCGCGCTTCCTCGAAAACTGCTTAAAGAGGTTCGCCATGCCCCAAGTCACGCCCCATGTCACGGACAAGGCCCCAGTTGCCGCCCGCTCCGCCCAGACCGACCGCTTTGTCCACACCCGCCTGCCGCCGCCCGAGCAGTGGCCGGCGCTGCGCTACGAGCTGCCTGAACTGCGCGCGCTGCAACAGGCCGCGCAACGCAACCTGGTTCACGAACTGCTGGACAAGGCGCTGGACAAAGGCTGGGGCGACAAGCCGATGCTGCGCTCGCCCACCCGCAGCCTGAGCTACGGCCAGGCCCGCGCCGAAGTGGACCGCCGCGTCGGCGTGCTGCGCCACGGCTTGGGGCTGGAGCCCGGCATGCGCGTGTTGCTGCGCGGGGGCAATTCGATTGAGATGGCGCTGGCATGGCTGGCCGTGGTCAAGGCCGGTCTGGTGGCGGTGGCCACCATGCCGCTTTTGCGCGCCAAAGAGCTGGGCGAAATCATCGCCAAGGCGCAGTCGGTGCTCGCCCTGTGCGACGCCAGCTTGCTGACTGAGCTGCAGCAGGCGCAAAGCCTGCACCCGGTGCTCGCCACCATCGTGCCCTTTAACGACGCCGCCAACCCGCAGTCCCTGGGCGCCCTGGCCGCGCAGCAGCCCGACCACTGCGCGCCCTGCGATACCTCTGCCGACGATATTGCGCTCTTGGTCTTTACCTCGGGCACCACCGGCAGCCCCAAGGCGGCCGTCGCCAGCCACCGCGACGTGCTGGCCGCCTGCGAGACCTGGCCGCGCCACGTGTTGCAAGCCCGCCCGGACGACATCGTCATGGGTTCGCCGCCCCTGGCCTTCTCGTTTGGCCTGGGCGGCCTGCTGATTTTTCCGATGTTCGCCGGGGCTTCGGTGTATTTTCCGGACGTGCCTTATTCGCCCCAGGTCATGGCGCAAATCATTTTCGACACCGGCGCCACCATTTGCTACACCGCCCCCACGTTTTACCGCCAGCTCGCCCCGCACATGCAGGCACTGGCCAGCCAACGCGGCCAGCGCTCGGCGCTGCGCCTGTGCGTAAGCGCTGGCGAAGGCCTGCCCGACGCCACCCGCCAACTCTGGAAAGACGCCACCGGCATCGACATGGTGGACGGCATTGGCGCTACTGAGATGTTCCACATCTTCATCTCCACCGTGCCCGGGCAGGTGCGCCGGGGCGCCATTGGCCAGGTGGTACCGGGCTACTTTGCGCGCGTGGTTGATGAACAGGGCCACGAGTTGCCGCGCGGCAGCGTCGGGCGCCTGGCGGTGCAAGGGCCCACCGGCTGCCGCTACATGGACGACGCGCGCCAGCGCAACTACGTGCAGGACGGCTGGAACTACCCCGGCGATGCCTTTGTGCAAGACGCTGACGGTTACTTCTTCTACCAGTCGCGTGCCGACGACATGATCATCACCTCGGGCTACAACGTGGGCGCCCCCGAG
>CANGHQ010000014.1 GCA_947453585.1 Burkholderiales bacterium
CTGGCTGACCATGCGGCTGGCCGCCAGAATGTGGCGGGTATCGATGTTGAGGTCCAGGCCAAAGTAGTCGCGCCGGGTTATGACGGCCATCACCACTTCTTCCAGGCTGCAGTTGCCCGCACGCTCGCCCAGGCCGTTGATGGTGCATTCCACCTGCCGGGCGCCGCCAATCTTCACGCCAGCCAGCGAATTGGCCACGGCCATTCCGAGGTCGTTGTGGCAATGCACAGACCAGATCGCCTTGTCCGAGTTGGGAATGCGCTCGCGCAGGGATTTGATGAAGTTGCCGTACAGCTCAGGCACGGCGTAGCCCACGGTGTCGGGCACATTGATGGTGGTGGCACCTTCGGCAATCACGGCTTCGAGCACGCGGCACAAATAGTCCGGGTCGCTGCGGTAGCCGTCTTCGGGGCTGAATTCAATGTCGTCCACCAGATTGCGGGCAAAACGCACCGACTGCTTGGCCTGCTCGAACACCTCGTCGGGCGTCATGCGCAGCTTCTTTTCCATGTGCAGGGGCGACGTGGCAATAAAAGTGTGGATGCGGGCGCGCTGCGCGCCTTTCAGGGCCTCGGCGGCGCGGGCGATGTCGCGGTCGTTGGCGCGGGCCAGCGAGCAGACGATGGAGTCCTTGATGGTGTTGGCCACCAACTGCACCGCTTCAAAATCGCCGTTGGAGCTGGCGGCAAAGCCAGCTTCGATCACGTCCACCTTGAGGCGCTCTAACTGGCGCGCGATGCGCACTTTTTCGTCACGGGTCATCGATGCGCCAGGCGACTGTTCGCCGTCGCGCAAGGTGGTGTCAAAAATAATGAGTTTGTCGGACATCGGTGCTTCTCCAAATTGCGGTTCAAACCCCAGCCCTCACACGCCCGTGCGGTGGGGGCCCAGGGCGTTTAGCGGTGCATGCCGCGTTCGTCGGGCTCATCCGTCGAGGTGCTGATCACGCTCGTGTGGATGCCCTTGAACTTGCGTGTGGCATACACAATGTAGCCACTCATGCCATAGGCCACAAACACGCCAAACATGACGGTGGGCGGGTCAATATTGATGACAGCAATGCCCAGGGCGATCATCACGATCACAGCAAAGGGCACGCTTTGCTTCATGCTCACGTCCTTGAAGCTGTAAAAAGGCACGTTGGTGACCATGGTCAGCCCCGCATACAGCACCCAGGCAAACACAAACCAAGACACGCTGGCCGGTGCAATACCTCGGTCGGTGCACCACCACATAAAGCCGGCCACCAGCGCGGCGGCCGCAGGCGAAGGCAGGCCCTGAAAGTAGCGCTTGTCCACCACGTGGGTGTTGACGTTAAAGCGCGCCAGCCGCAGCGCGGCGCAGGAGCAATACACAAACGCGGCAAACCAGCCCCATTTACCCAGGCCTTTGAGCACCCAAACGTAGGAAATCAGCGCGGGTGCAGCGCCAAAAGACACCATGTCTGAGAGAGAATCCATTTGCTCGCCAAAGGCGCTCTGGGTGTTGGTCATGCGCGCCACTCGGCCGTCCAGGCTGTCGAGCACCATGGCGCAGAACACGCCGATGGCGGACTGCACAAACTGGCCTTCCATCGCCATCACAATCGCGTAAAAGCCGCCAAACAAGGCCGCCAGCGTGAACAGGTTGGGCAGCACATAAATGCCTTTGCGCGGCTTGCGCACCAAGACTGCCTCATCGGCATCGGCCGCCGTATCAAATCCATCATCCATATCAATCCTCCTGCCTCAATGCGCCAGTGTACGCCGCGCACCGGGGGGCTGGCCTCCACAAATGTCAAAGGCCACCGAAGTGGCCTTTGACAGCTAGGCTTGCGCCTGCTTAGTTGCGGGTTTGGTCAACCAGCTTGTTTTTCTTGATCCAGGGCATCATGGCGCGCAGGGTTTCACCCACTTGCTCGATTTGGTGCTCGGAAGTCAAGCGGCGGCGGCTCAGCAGCGTGGGTGCGCCGGCCTTGTTTTCCAGGATGAAGCTCTTGGCGTATTCGCCGGTCTGAATGTCTTTCAGGCACTGGCGCATGGCGTCTTTGGTGGCGGCAGTCACGATGCGTGGGCCGGTGACGTATTCGCCGTACTCTGCGTTGTTAGAGATCGAGTAGTTCATGTTGGCGATGCCGCCTTCGTAAATCATGTCCACGATCAATTTCAGCTCGTGCAGGCATTCAAAGTACGCCATTTCAGGGGCGTAACCGGCTTCCACCAGGGTCTCGAAACCCGCCTTGATCAGCTCGACGGTACCGCCGCACAGAACAGCTTGTTCGCCGAACAGGTCGGTCTCGGTCTCTTCGCGGAAATTGGTTTCGATGATGCCGGCCTTGCCGCCACCGTTGGCCATGGCGTAGCTCAGGGCCAGGTCGCGGGTGCGGCCAGATTTGTCCTGGTGCACTGCGATCAGGTGGGGCACGCCGCCACCTTGGGCGTAAGTGCCACGCACGGTGTGGCCAGGCGCTTTGGGCGCAACCATCCACACGTCCAGATCGGCGCGGGGGTTGACCAGGCCGTAATGCACGTTAAAACCGTGGGCAAACACGAGGGACGCACCCTGCTTGATATTGGGTTCCACGTCGTTGGTGTAGACCGAGCCGATTTGCTCGTCGGGCAACAAAATCATGACCACGTCGGCGGCGCGCACGGCGTCAGCCACTTCAGCCACTTGCAGGCCGGCTTTTTCGACTTTGGGCCACGAAGCGCCGCCCTTGCGCAGGCCGACTACGACCTTGACGCCGCTATCGTTCAGGTTTTGCGCGTGGGCATGGCCCTGGCTGCCGTAACCGATGATGGCCACTGTTTTGCCCTTGATCAGGCTGAGGTCGCAATCTTTGTCGTAATAAACTTTCATTTTCTTCTCCGAATAAATTAGGGCCTGGGGCGCCTGGTTGCAAAACACTTGCTCTTTTCAGGGCGAAGCACGCGTGCTTCGCCATCACTGTCCGAACGCGCTGAGCATGCCAAAAGCACGCGCCCGGAAAACTCCTCTGTAACGGGCCTAGACGCGCAAAATGCGCTCGCCGCGTCCGATACCGCTGGAGCCGGTGCGCACCGTCTCCAAAATCGCGCCCGGCTCAATCGCCTGCAAAAACGCGTCGTTTTTGGACTGATCGCCGGTCAACTCGATGGTGTAACTCTTGTCGGTCACATCAATGATGCGACCCCGAAAGATATCGGCCATGCGCTTCATTTCTTCGCGTTCCTTGCCCACGGCGCGCACCTTGACCATCATCAGCTCGCGCTCGATATAGGCGCCTTCGGTCAGGTCAACCACCTTGACCACTTCAATCAGGCGGTTCAGGTGCTTGGTGATTTGTTCAATCACGTCGTCCGAACCGGTGGTCTGAATGGTCATGCGCGACAGGCTGGCGTCTTCGGTAGGCGCCACGGTGAGCGACTCGATGTTGTAGCCACGGGCCGAAAACAAGCCCACCACCCGGGACAAGGCGCCGGGTTCGTTTTCCAGCAAAACTGCAATGATGTGTTTCATAAGCGTAGATTCCTCTTTTCGCTGCCCTCCCCCCGGCGCGGTAACGTCAGGGCTTGGCAGGCAATAGATTCGTCAAATAAGGGTTGGAATAAGGGACAAAAATCGGGGGCGGATTAAAGATCTTCCGCGCCCAGCAGCATTTCGGTAATACCCTTGCCGGCTTGCACCATCGGGAACACGTTTTCGGTCGGGTCGGTGCGGAAATCCATGAACACCGTGCGGTCCTTCAGGCGGCGTGCCTCGCGCAGCGCGGGCTCCACGTCCTCGGGGCGCTCGATCAGCATGCCCACGTGGCCGTAGGCTTCGGCCAGCTTCACGAAATTGGGCAAAGCGTCCATGTAGCTGTGGCTGTAACGGCCTTCGTAATCAATCTCTTGCCACTGGCGCACCATGCCCAGGTAGCGGTTGTTCAGCGCGCAAATCTTGATGGGCGTGTTGTATTGCAGGCAGGTCGATAGTTCCTGAATGCACATTTGCACCGAGCCTTCTCCGGTGATACAAAACACTTCGCTGTCAGGCTTGGCCAGCTTGATGCCCATGGCGTAGGGAATGCCCACGCCCATGGTACCCAGGCCGCCTGAGTTGATCCAGCGGCGTGGCTCGTCAAACTTGTAGTACTGCGCGGCCCACATCTGGTGCTGGCCCACGTCGGACGTAATGTAGGTGTCGGCGTCCTTGGTCATGTTCCAGAGGGTTTCGACCACGTACTGCGGCTTGATCACGTCGCCCTTGCCCAGGCTGTATTTCATGCAGTCGCGCTTGCGCCAACCTTCAATCGTGTCCCACCAGGCGCCCAGGGCGTCACTGTCGGGCTTGGTGCTGCTCTCCTTGATCATCGCGATCAACTCAAGCAGCACTTCCTTCACGTCGCCCACGATCGGAATATCCACCTTCACGCGCTTGGAAATGCTCGACGGGTCGATGTCGATGTGGATGATCTTGCGTTCATTTTGCGCAAAATGCTTGGGGTTGCCGATCACGCGGTCGTCAAAACGGGCGCCCACGGCCAGCAACACGTCGCAGTGTTGCATGGCGTTGTTGGCCTCGACCGTGCCGTGCATGCCCAGCATGCCCAGGAACTTGCGGTCGCTCGCCGGGTAGGCACCCAGGCCCATCAGGGTGTTGGTACAGGGGTAGCCCAACATGTCCACCAGAGTGCGCAGTTCGGCTGAGGCGTTGCTTAAAAGCACGCCGCCGCCAGTGTAAATATAGGGGCGCTTGGCCGTGAGCAGCAGTTGCAAGGCCTTGCGAATCTGGCCGCCGTGGCCCTTGCGCACCGGGTTGTAGGAGCGCATTTCCACACTGGTGGGGTAGCCGGTGTAAGGCACTTTTTTGAAGGACACGTCCTTCGGAATGTCCACCACCACGGGGCCGGGACGGCCGCTGCGGGCAATATGGAAGGCTTTTTTCATCGTCTCGGCCAGGTCGCGCGCGTCCTTGACCAAAAAGTTGTGCTTCACGATGGGGCGGGTAATGCCCACGGTGTCACATTCCTGGAATGCGTCCAGGCCAATGGCGTGGGTCGGCACCTGCCCGGTGATGATCACCATGGGGATGCTGTCCATGTAGGCGGTGGCAATGCCGGTTACGGCGTTGGTAACACCGGGGCCGGAGGTGACAAGGGCCACGCCCACGTCACCCGTAGCGCGGGCATAACCGTCAGCGGCGTGTACGGCGGCCTGCTCGTGGCGCACCAGCACGTGCTGAATGGTGTCTTGTTTGAAAAACGCGTCGTAGATGTGCAAAACCGCACCACCGGGATAGCCCCAGATGTACTTGACGTTCTCGGCCTGCAAGGCCTTGACCAAAATCTCTGCTCCGCGGAGCTCGGGGGTTGCGGCTGCGTCGGCAGCGGCGGCTGAAGCCATTTCGGCTTTTGATAATTCCATGGTAAACCTTTGTGAATTTCTCTAACGAAAGACCTTGGGTGCCCCTAAGCAAACACTTGTGGCGTAGCTTCGGGACTTGAGGTCAAGGCCATGGACGCATTGAATGCTGCGCCGGACCGAGACCCGTTTGCGTTTGAGTTGCAAGGCGGATTATCGCATTCCCGGCAGGCGTGGATGCAGCCACCAGCCGCCGGTGCAATAATGAAGGCACACAAAACCGCCTGAAAACTGCAATAAATGGTGAACTTTCCGTCTTTTAGCCCCTTGGTGGCCGCGCTTGGCTTCTGAGCAAGAGCTTGACGCGTTTTTGCGTGGCGTAGAAAAAAGGGCGTTCAAACGGTCGATGTACCACGTGCGCAACCAAGAGTCAGCTCTGGACATCGTGCAAGACAGCATGATGAAACTGGCCCAGCACTATGGCCACAAGCCGGTCGAAGAGCTGCCCATGCTGTTCCAGCGGATCCTGACCAACAGCACGCTGGACTGGTTTAGGCGGCAAAAGACCCAAAACGCACTGTTTACCCATTTGGGCAACTTTGAGTCGTCCGAGGATGGCTCAGAATTTGACCTGCTGGAAACTTTGCTGCAAAACAATGAGACAGATCACGCGGACAATCCCCAAAGCCAGGCCGAACGGGCACAAACTTTGCATACGATTGAAGAAGAGATTCAGGATTTACCAGCACGTCAACGGGAAGCCTTCCTCATGCGTTACTGGGAAGATATGGACGTTGCAGAAACCGCCAGTGCCATGGGTTGCTCGCAAGGGAGCGTAAAAACGCACTGTTCCCGCGCGGTAGCCGCCTTGTCAAAAGCACTGAGAGCCAGAGGAATATTTTTATGAACAGCCAGACCACCGCCTTTGCGCAACCCTACCCCTTGATGGACCAATTCGGTGCGCGCATTGCACACCAGCTTGACGCCGCCGCGCAGCAGCTTCCCCATGACGTGTCGGAGCGCCTGCGCGCCGCACGCACGCAGGCACTGGCAAACCGCCGCGTTTCCGAAACGGTGGCGGCCCCGGCAGTATTTGTCCAAGGCGGGTCGGCCGTATTGGGCGGCGGTTTCGGTTTTTGGGGCCGAGCGGCAAGCTGGTTGCCACTGGTAGCGCTCACCATAGGCCTGCTGGGTATCGGCAGCTTGCAAGAGCAAATGCGTACCACCGAAATTGCCGAGGTTGACGCCGAATTGCTCACCAGCGACTTGCCCACTACGGCCTACACCGACCCCGGTTTCGCGCAATACCTCAAGCTTGGAGCCAAGGACTGATGGGGGAAATTGGCTTGAAGAACGGCGCGCGGCCTATGACGGCGAAGGGTTCCGTTCGGGCAGCACGCGCACTTTTCTTGGGCCTGTCCTTGAGCTGGGCCGCTTCGCCTTTGGCCTTGGCGCAATCTGAGGCAGCGCCAGCGGCACCGGCCAACGTCCCCGCACCGACCACCGCTGCCCTGCCCGCAGGCACAGAAGCTGGACCCGCCTGGCCTGGTCTGAGCGCCGCCCAGAAAGCCGCTTTGGCCCCCTTGGCGGCTGCTTGGCCCAGTCTGTCCGAGGGCCACAAAAAGAAATGGATCGCCCTGGTTCAGAAATTCCCTGAAATGGCAGAGGCCGACCGCGCCCGCCTGCACGACCGCATGGTGGACTGGGCCGCACTGAGCCCGAAGGACCGCGAGCTTGCGCGCCTAAATTTCGCGCAAACCAAAAAACTGAGTTCGGATGAGCGGGTTGCAAACTGGGAGGCGTACCAAGCCTTGCCCGAAAGCAAAAAGCAGCAATTGCTGGAAGCGGCCCCCAAGAAGCCCGTGGGCGTGGCGGTGACCATCAAACCGGTGCCTTCCAACAAGCTGGCAGAAGTGCCTGTCACCCGCAAAACACCTGAACCCGTTCGCGCCGCAGTCAACCAGCGCAATATGCTCGATCGCTACACCTTGTTGCCACAAAATTCCGGCACCAAGGACAGCGTTGTCGCCCCCGACCCATCCGCCAAGTAAGGCGCAGCGCAACGACATGGGGCTCCAGATGCCCCACCTTTCATTGCGTTTAGCCCCCGTTTTTGCAGCCACAATCGGCGTTTGCCCGCGTCTTGCACATTTCCGCCATGAACCCCACTGAATTTTCTACCCCCACGCTCAAGCGGCGCATGGCCTGCTGGCTTTATGAAGGCCTGCTGCTCTTTGGCGTGGTCTTTATTGCGGGCTACCTGTTTGGCACCCTGAGCCAAACCCGCAACGCCATGGACAACCGCCACGGCTTGCAGGCGTTTTTGTTTCTGGTGTTCGGGATTTACTTTGTCTGGTTCTGGTCCAAAGGGCAAACCCTGGCGATGAAGACTTGGCACATCCGCGTGGTGGACCTGGACGGCCAAGCCCTTACCCAGCAGCGCGCGCTAGTTCGTTATGTGCTGTCCTGGGTGTGGATATTGCCACCTCTGGCGGTGATTTGGCCGTTAGGCCTGAGCGGCGGCGAGACCAGCGTGCTGTTTTTGGGCTGGGTGGCGGTGTGGGCGGTGCTCAGCCGATTTCAGCGCGACGGCCAGTTCTGGCACGACGTTTGGGCGGGCACCCGGCTCGTCAATTCCGAGCCGATGAGCCGCTAGGAACGCCGACTTAAACCGCCGACTCGTCCTGCTCACCGGTGCGGATGCGCACCACGCGCTCCACGCTGGTGACAAAAATCTTGCCGTCGCCAATCTTGCCCGTGTAAGCGGCCTTGATGATGGCGTCCACGCAGCGGTCCAGGTCTTCGGTCTTGACGACCACTTCCACTTTCACTTTAGGCAAAAAGTCCACCACATATTCGGCACCGCGGTACAGCTCGGTATGGCCTTTTTGGCGGCCAAAGCCCTTGACTTCGGTGACGGTCAGGCCAGTGGCGCCGCATTCGGCCAAGGCTTCGCGCACTTCTTCGAGCTTGAACGGTTTGATAATGGCGGTGATTTGTTTCATAGCGAAGTCCAAGACAGAAAGTGGGCGCCTCAGGCGCGAAAACGGTTGGTAATAGGATAACGCCAATCCTTGCCGAAGCTGCGGTGGCTTACCCGAATGCCGATGGGCGACTGGCGGCGCTTGTATTCGTTGATTTGAATCAGGCGCGTGACCTTTTCCACATCCGCCTGCGCAAAGCCTGCGGCAACCAGGTCGTCGATGCTGGCGTCGTTTTCCATGTAGCGCTCGATGATGGCGTCCAGCACCTCATACGCAGGCAGGCTGTCCTGGTCGGTCTGGTCGGGGCGCAGCTCGGCGCTCGGCGGGCGCGTGATGATGCGCTCAGGGATGGGCTGGTCGCAGGTGCCGTAGGGGTTGTTGGCGTTGCGCCAGCGCGCCATGTCAAACACACGGGTCTTGAGCAGGTCTTTGATCACCGCAAAGCCGCCGGCCATGTCGCCATACAGCGTGCAGTAGCCGGTAGCCATTTCAGACTTGTTGCCCGTGGTCAGCACGATGCTGCCAAACTTGTTGCTCAGCGCCATGAGCAGCGTGCCGCGAATGCGGGCTTGGATGTTCTCTTCAGTCGTGTCTTCGGGGCGACCAGCAAAGTCTGCGGCCAGCGAGGCTTTGAAGGCGGCAAATTCGGGCTCAATCGAGATTTCGTCGTAGCGCACGCCCATGCGCTGCGCCATCTCGCGGGCGTCTAGCCAACTGATGTCCGCCGTGTAGGGCGAAGGCATCATCACGGTGCGCACCTTGTCGGCGCCCAGCGCGTCCACTGCAATGGCCAGCACCAGCGCCGAATCGATGCCACCCGACAAACCCAGCAGTGCGCCGGGAAAGCGGTTTTTGCCCAGGTAGTCGCGCACGCCCAGCACCAGCGCGTCCCACAAATCGGCCTCCGCTGACCGCCGGGGCTCCACCGGAGCGCTCCAATGGGCGTAGGCGCCCTGCCCGTCCAGCACGGCGACAAACAGCGATTCTCTAAAACTCGGTGCGCGTCCGGCCACAGCGCCGTCGGCGTCCAGGGCGAAGGATTGGCCTTCAAACACCAGCTCGTCCTGGCCGCCTACCAAATGGGCATAAATGAGCGGCAAGCCCGTGGCACAGGCGCGTTCGGCCATCACCGCCTCGCGCAGATAGCCCTTGCCCAGATGAAAAGGCGATGCGTTGATGACCGCCAGCACCTGCGCTCCAGCGGCCTGGGCCAGCTGTGCGGGTTCGTCAAACCAGGCGTCTTCGCAGATCAGCAAACCCACGCGAACCCGCGCGCCCGCTTCGCCTGCCTCAAACACGCACACACCCTTGCCCGGCGCAAAGTAGCGGCGTTCGTCAAACACCTGGTAATTGGGCAGTTCCCGCTTGGCGTAGGTGGCCAGCACCTCGCCTTCGCGCAGCACGCTGGCGCAATTGAAGCGCTCTTGCACCATCGACAAGGGCGTGCGTCGCTCGGCGTTTTGCGGGTGGCCGACGACCACGGTCATGTCTTTTAACCCGGCGAGCTGCTCGGTGAGGGCTTTCAGGGCATCATCAGATGCGCGCATGAAGGCCGGGCGCAGGTACAGGTCTTCTGCGGCGTAGCCACACAAGGACAATTCGGGCGTGAGCAACAAGCGCGCGCCCTGGGCGTAGGACTGTTGGGCCGCCAAAACGATTTTTTGGACGTTGCCCGCAAAGTCTCCGACCGTGAAGTTGAGTTGCGCGACGCAAATTTTGAGAGTCATGAACCAGAAACCATGGGTAAAAATATAAATCCAACTGCTGCAATTGATTATGTCACCCGGGTTCTGCCGTCCATGGCAGACATTGCGGCGAATGTGTGGGACGCTTTGCTGCTGCGCCACCCAGACGCCAGCCCTTTTATGCAGCACGCCTATTTGCACGCCATGGAAGCCAGTGGCAGCGCCACCCCTGCTACCGGCTGGCTACCGCAAATCATCACCCTGGAGCGCGCAGGCCAGTTGGTGGCGGCTTGCGCGCTGTATGTCAAAGACCATTCCTACGGCGAATACGTGTTTGACTGGGCCTGGGCCAACGCCTACCAGCAACACGGCCTGCCCTACTACCCCAAGGCGGTGGTGGCCGTGCCCTTTACCCCGGTGCCCGGCGCGCGCCTGCTGGCTGTGGACGCCGATGCGCGCGCAGCGCTGGTGCATGCGCTGGTGGAATGGTGCCAGGCGCAGCGCCTGTCGTCCTTGCACCTCTTGTTTGCCTCCGACGCCGACCTGCAGGCCTGCGAGGCGGCGGGGCTGATGCTGCGCCATACGGTGCAGTTTCACTGGAACAACAGCGCGCCCGGCTATTCAGACTTTGACGCTTTTTTGTCGCACTTGGCGCAAGACAAACGCAAAAAAATCCGCCAGGAGCGGCGCAAGGTGGCTGAGGCCGGCGTGCAATTCCGCTGGGCGCAGGGCGCGGACATCGCGCCCGCAGACTGGGACTTTTTTTACCGCTGCTACGAGCGCACCTATTTAGAACACGGCAACGCGCCGTATTTGAGCCGCGACTTCTTTGCCCGCATGCAAAGCGGCATGGCGGGCAATTGGCTGCTGTTTGTGGCCGAGCGCGAAGGCCAGCCCATGGCCAGCAGCCTGATTGCCTTGAGCAGCGACGCGCCTGGCACCATTGGCGCGCCCCAACCCAAAGTGGCCTATGGCCGCTACTGGGGCGCGCTAGAACGCGTGGACTGTCTGCACTTTGAGGCTTGCTACTACCAACCGCTGGCCTGGTGTATTGCCCACGGCTACCAGCGCTTTGAGGGCGGCGCTCAGGGTGAACACAAAATGGCGCGCGCTCTGCTGCCGGTTAAAACCAGCAGCGCGCACTGGCTGGCGCACCCCAGCTTTGCCGATGCGGTGGCCCGCTTTTTGGAGCGCGAGGGCGAAGGCATTGAAAACTACCTGGGCGACCTGCACCAGCGCTCGCCCTTGCGGGCAGAAAAATCGGGCGACTAAGGCACCAAGCGCCAATAAAAACGCCCCGGTCGGCGGGAAACCGAAACCGGGGCGCAAGCGCGAAGCTATGGGTATTTAGCCTGCAGCCTGCTCTTTTTCGTAGTTGGCAATGCCTTCCAGGATTTCCTGGCGGGCGGCCTCGGGGCCTTCCCAGCCCAGAATCTTGACCCATTTGCCGTCTTCCAGGTCTTTGTAGTGCTCAAAGAAGTGGGAGATCGTTTTCAGGCGCAGGGGGTTCAGGTCTTCGGGTTTTTGCCACTGGGTGTACAGCGACAAGATTTTGTCTACGGGCACGGCCAGCACTTTGCCGTCTTGGCCGGCTTCGTCTTCCATTTTCAGGATGCCGATGGCGCGGCAGCGCACCACCACACCGGGAATCAGGGGCACGGGCGTGATCACCAGCACGTCCACCGGGTCGCCGTCGCCGGAGATGGTTTTGGGCACATAACCGTAGTTGGTCGGGTAGTGCATGGCGGTGCTCATGAAACGGTCCACAAAAATGGCGCCGGTTTCCTTGTCCACTTCGTACTTCACGGGGTCGGCGTTCATCGGGATTTCGATGATCACATTGAAGGCGTTGGGCACGTCTTTGCCAGGGGTAACTTTGTCTAGGGACATGAAATACTCGTCGTAAGGTTAGGGGGAAGCGAGACTAGGATTAACCCTGATTTTACTGACTTGGCACTTGCGAATCGGGACCGGGCCCGGTTTTGCGGCTACATTGGGGCGTTGGCCAATCAATTCCCCTGGTTTTGAGGTTCGGGAGGATGAGGAAGCAACGTAGCGGGGGCCCCGCTTGCGTTGCCCCCTCCTTCGAACAACATGCTCGTAGGAGTATTTTGATGACTGGTAACTCAGCGCTGATTCTGGCGCTTGGCTGTGGTTTGGTCGCTGTGCTGTACGGCGTCTGGGCCCGAAGCTGGATACTTTCACAAGACGCGGGCAACCCCCGTATGCAAGAAATTGCAGCCGCCATCCAAACCGGCGCTGCGGCTTACCTGTCGCGCCAGTACCGCACCATTGCCATGGTCGGCGTGGTTTTGGCGATTCTGATCACCGTGTTTCTGGATCCCCTGAGCGCCATCGGCTTTGTCGTGGGCGCGGTGCTGTCGGGCGCCTGCGGCTTTATCGGCATGAACGTGTCGGTGCGCGCCAATGTGCGCACTGCGCAGGCCGCTACGCGCGGCATTGGCCCGGCGCTGGACGTGGCCTTTCGCGGAGGCGCCACGACCGGCATGCTGGTCGTGGGCCTGGGGTTGCTAGGAGTCACGGGCTTTTACTGGTACCTGGTGCCGGACGGCGCAGTCACCGTGGCCAAGCTCAATCCGCTGATTGGTTTTGCCTTTGGCTCGTCGCTGATTTCTATTTTTGCCCGCTTGGGCGGCGGCATTTTCACCAAGGGTGCGGATGTGGGCGCTGACTTGGTTGGCAAGGTCGAAGCGGGCATCCCGGAAGACGACCCACGCAACCCGGCCGTGATTGCCGACAACGTGGGCGACAACGTGGGCGACTGCGCCGGCATGGCCGCCGACCTGTTTGAGACCTATGCGGTGACGCTGATCGCCACCATGGTGCTGGGCGCCATGATGCTTGCTGGCGCCAACACCAATGCGGTGCTGTATCCGCTGGCCTTGGGCGCCGTGTCCATCGTCGCGTCCATCGTTGGCTGCTTCTTTGTCAAGGCTTCGCCCGACATGAAGAACGTCATGCCCGCGCTGTACAAAGGCCTGGCGGTGGCCGGTGTCTTGTCGCTGGTGGCTTTTTACTTTGTGACGCAAAGCCTGTTTCCAGCCACCGTGACGCTCACTGACGGTCGCGTCATCAGCGGCATGGACCTGTTTGGCGCCTGCGCCGTCGGCCTGATTTTGACCGCTGCTTTGGTCTGGATCACTGAGTACTACACGGGCACGCAGTACGCTCCGGTGCAGCACATCGCGCAAGCTTCGACCACGGGCCACGGAACCAACATCATTGCCGGCTTAGGCGTGTCCATGCGCTCCACCGCCTGGCCCGTGCTGTTTGTTTGCCTAGCGATCTGGACGGCGTTTCATTTAGGCGGCTTGTACGGCATTGCGATTGCAGCCACTTCCATGCTCAGCATGGCAGGCATCGTGGTGGCGCTGGACGCCTATGGCCCTATTACCGACAACGCCGGGGGCATTGCCGAAATGTCCGAAATGCCCAAAAGCGTGCGCGACATTACCGACCCGCTGGACGCCGTGGGCAACACCACCAAGGCGGTGAC
>CANGHQ010000015.1 GCA_947453585.1 Burkholderiales bacterium
GCTACCGCCGCCAGCGCATTCCGGGCAATTGGAAGCTGATGCAAGAGAACATCAAAGACCCCTACCACCCCGGCTTGCTGCACACCTGGTTTTCCACTTTTGGGCTCTGGCGCGCAGACAACAAGTCTGAGCTGAAGATGGACGACCATTTCCGCCACGCCGCCATGATTTCTACCCGGGGCCAGGGCGGCAAAAACGCCGATGTGGTGGCCGGCCTGGACAGTTTCAAAGACCAGATGAAGCTCAACGATCCGCGCTTGCTCGACATCGTGCCCGAGCCCTGGTGGGACGGCCCCACGGCGGTCATGACCACGATCTTTCCGAGCGTGATCATCCAGCAGCAGGTCAACAGCGTGTCTACCCGCCACATCCAGCCCAACGGCCACGGTTCGTTTGACTTTGTCTGGACCCATTTTGGTTTTGAAGAAGACACGCCCGAGATGACCGAACGCCGCCTGATCCAGGCCAATCTGTTTGGCCCGGCCGGTTTTGTGTCGGCCGATGACGGCGAGGTGATCGAGTGGTCGCAGCAGGGCTTTGAGCAAAAGCCTTCGCACCGCACGGTGGTGGAGATGGGCGGCTACGACATTGGGGATGCGGACCACATGGTCACCGAAACCCTGATTCGTGGCATGTACAACTACTGGCGCAAAGTGATGGGGGAATGAACATGGTGGACTTCAAAACCTATTACGAGCTCTTGAGCCTTTACAGCGACTACGCCATGGTCTGCGATTCCTCAGACTGGGAAAAATGGCCGGATTTTTTTGTGGACGACGGCACCTACCGCCTGCAGCCACGCGAGAACTTTGACCAAGGCCTGCCCCTGTGCCTGCTGGCGCTGGAAAGCAAGAACATGATCCGCGACCGCGTCTACGGCGTCAAAGAAACGCTCTACCACGACCCCTATTACCAGCGCCATATCGTCGGCACGCCGCGCGTGCTGTCGGTGGAGCAGGGCGCAGGCAGCGAGCGCATTCGCTCGGAGGCCAACTACGTCGTGATCCGCACCAAGTTTGATGGCGAATCCACCGTCTTGAGCGTGGGCTGGTACCACGACCTGATTGTTCGAACTGCTGAGGGACTCAAGTTCCAGTCGCGCCTGTGCGTGTATGACAGCGAAATGATCGCCAACTCCATCATCTACCCCATTTAAGGACCAGCCATGGCAGAACACTGGTTAGACGCGGCAGCGCTCGCCGACATTCCCGAAGGCGACGTGATTGCCGTGCAGCTTGCGGGCAAAGAGATTGCGCTGTACGAGGTCGAAGGCGATGTCTTCGCCACCGACAACTTTTGCACCCACGGCCACGCGCGCATGAGCGATGGTTTTCTGGAAGGGCGCGAGATCGAATGCCCGCTGCACCAGGGCAAGTTTGACGTGTGCAGCGGCCAGGCCCTGTGCGCACCGCTGACCGAGAACATCAAAACCTACGCGGTGCGCATCGAGAACATGCGCGTGATGCTCAAGCTGGACTGACGGGGCCCAGGCACGCCATTTAAAAACACCGGAGAAAGACATGGAAGAACACAACCGTTTTGAGACTTTGGGGCGCCTGGAAGACCTGCCGCAGACCTACCGCGACCAACTCACAGAGCGCAACCTCGTGCCCTTGTGGCCCAGCTTGCGCGGCGTGCTGCCCCCGAATATCCCGACGCGCAAGACCCAGACTACGCACTGGCCTTACCGCGAGATTCGTGAGTTGCTGATTCAGGCGGGTGAACTCACACCGATTGAGAAAGCCGAGCGCCGCGTGCTGGTGCTGGCCAATCCGGGCCACGGCCTGACCAATATGCAGGCCAGCGCCGCCATGTACCTGGGTATGCAACTGCTCTTGCCCGGTGAGCTGGCGCCCGTGCACCGCCACACGCCCAATGCGGTCCGCATGGTGGTCGAAGGCGAAGGCGCCTGGACCCTGGTGGGCGGCGAAAAGTGCCCCATGGAGCGCGGCGACCTGATCCTCACCCCTACCGGCCTGTGGCACGAGCACGGCCACGACGGCAACGCGCCGGTGATCTGGCTCGATGTGCTCGATTTGCCGCTGGTTTATTACACCGAGACCTCCTACCACCTGGAAGGCCCCAGCCAAAGCGTCACCGAAGGCCAGGGCTTCAAGTCCTATGCCCGTGGCGGCGTGGTTCCGACCAAGGTGTTTGCGCGCACCGACAAAGCCTACCCCATGCTGCGCTACCCCTGGGTGGATGCCAAAGCGGCACTGCTGTCGCTGGCCGAAGAGCAAAGCGCCGATGAGCCTGTGCAAGTCACCTACGTCAACCCCGAAACCGGCGCGGACGTGGAAAACATCTTGGGCTTTTACGCGCTGATGCTGCGCCCGGGGCAGACCTTGCGCCTGCCTGCGCGCTCACCGGCACAGGTCTTCCACCAGATCGAAGGCCAGACCGATGTGCAGGTGGAAGCCACCGCCTTCACGATGGTTGAGGCAGACACCTGCTGCGCACCGGGCTACACAGCCGTCACACTAAAAAACCGCTCCAACAGCACCCCCGCTTTTTTGTTTGTGACCGATGAGGCGCCACTGCACCGCAAGCTCGGCGTCTACGAAAACCGGGGGTAGGCCCCTAAGCGCTGCATTTCAGTTTTTCAATCTCACATTTATCACCTCTCACAAAAATTACACCCATGACCCAATACCTGTTTACGCCTTCCGCCGCCATGTCATTGCCCGTCCGTGGCCTGGACGCGCGCTTTCCGATCAACCGCCTGTTCTTTGTGGGCCGCAACTACCACGCCCATGCCGTAGAAATGGGCCGGCCGGTGGACAAGTCGGTGGAGCGCCCCTTTTACTTCACCAAAGCGCCACAGACGCTGACGCTATCCGGCGCCACCGTGGCCTATCCGCCCGAGACCCGCAACTACCACTTCGAGATGGAGATGGTCGTGGCCATCGGCCAGGCCGGTTTTCGGGTCAAGGCGGAAGACGCCCATACCCTGATTTACGGCTACGGCGCCGGCCTGGACATGACCCGCCGCGACCTGCAACTTGTGGCGCGCGACAAGGGCCGCCCCTGGGACCTGGGCAAGGACGTGGAGCAGTCTTCGGTGTGCTCGGAAATCGTACCAATGCAAGGCGTGGTCATCGAGAATGGCGCCATTGCGCTGGAGGTCAACGGCCAGACCAAGCAGTCGTCCAACGTGGACAAGCTGATCTGGAACATCCGTGAACTGATTGCCGACCTTTCACTCTTCTACCACCTGCAACCCGGCGACCTGATTTACACCGGCACGCCCGAAGGCGTAGGCCCGGTCGTGTCGGGCGACCAGATTAGCGGTCGCGTGGAAGGTGTCGCAGAAGTAGCCTTGACAGTGGGCGCCCCTGCGTAAGCGGCAGCCATGCAGCTCCACAACTTCTTTCGCAGCGGCACCTCGCATCGCCTGCGCATTGCGCTCAATCTCAAGGGCTTGACCTACGACTACGTGGCGGTTGATCTGCGCAAAAACGAACACCAAAGCGCGTCTTTCAAAAGCCTCAACCCCCAGGGCCTGGTGCCCGCGCTGGTGGAAGGTGAGCACGTGCTGACGCAGTCCGTGGCCATCATCGAATGGCTGGAAGAGCGCTATCCCACGCCCGCGCTGCTGCCCGCCGACACCGAGGACCGCGCCCACGTGCGGGCCTTGGCCGCCATCGTCGGTTGCGACATTCATCCGGTGAACAACAAGCGGATTTTGGACACGCTGCGCGCTACCTTTGGCGCCGATGACGCCGCTATCAACCACTGGTGCGGCACCTGGATCAGCGAGGGCTTTGACGCCTATGAGGCGCTGCTGGCGACCGATACGCGGCGCCTTGGCTTTAGCTTTGGCAATACCCCGACGATTGCCGATGCCTACCTGATTCCCCAAATCGAGAGCGCGCGCCGCTTCAAGGTCGATCTGGGCCGTTGGCCGCGCATCATGGCGGTGGACGCCCATTGCGGCGCGCTGGAAGCCTTCCGCCAAGCAGCACCCATGGCGCAACCCGACGCCTCGTAAATCCCCGGCAATTTCCCTTGCCAAGGAGACGCCATGCAATCCCTCTTCTTCTCGACCCCGGCGGACCGCCTTGCACTGGTACGGCAGCGGTATTTTGAAGAAGGGAAACTTCCCTCGGGCGCCGTCAGTGATGCGGTCTTTCAATCCTGGGCCCGGTGCCAAAGGCAAAAGCAGGATCCGCGCGGAAAGATTGAGTTCCAACCGGTGTCGGCCAGTCGGGCGCAACTGGCCTTGCAAAAAAACCACCTCTTGCGTGATGCCTGGCTGGCAGAAGCCACCGAACTCAATGCCGTGCTGGGCGCCACCTTGTGTGGCGCCATGTTGACAGACCCCAGTGGCGTCCTGATTGGCGCCACCGAGACCGGGCGCACGCATGAAAAGATCACGCCTGTGGCCCACCGCATTGGCGTCAATTTTTCTGAAGAAGCATTGGGCACGACCGCGCCCGGCATCGTGGCGCGCACGGGTCAGGCGGTTTGCGTGCAAGGTGGCGAACACTACTTTGCAAGCGTCAGTGCCATGCATTGCGCAGCTGCGCCTATCCGGGACATCCACGGCAATTTGGCGGGCGTGCTCAATCTGTCGAGCGAAGGCCGGGCCTTCAATTTTGATTCGGCCACCGTCGTGGGGTTGTACGCCACCTCGATTGAAAACCGATTGCTCCTGTCCAGATCCCATGACTACTTGGTCGTGCGCTTTCAAATCTCTCCGTCCTTGCTCGACACGCCGATGGCGGGCCTGATGGGCGTGGACACGCAGGGCACGATCGTATGGAAGAACGCGGTGGCCTCTCGCCTGTTGGGATCGCTTGCAGGTGGCGAGCAGCCTGCGGCACTTTCGGTAGATGACGTGCTGCAAAGCAGCTTTGCCGAACTGGCCTCGGTGCGTCTGGGCACCCATGTTTTGCTGCGCTTGTCCAATGGGCTGCAGGTGCATGCGCGCTGCCAATTGCAAGCGCGCGACACGCACCATCCGGTTGTCGCGCTGGGTACTGTGGCGCCTGCTTCGGTGGCACACGACGCAAGCCCGGACGCCACGCCAATCCAGAGTAGCGATGCCGCCACGCAAGCCAACCAAGCAGCGAACGAACCGACCGAACCCACCGAGCTCACCGAACCCACCGAGCCCGCGAGCCTGCGCGATGCAGATGTTGATCTGATCGCCAAAACCCTCAAAGAGTGCGCTGGCAACGTCTCTGCTGCAGCGCGAAAGCTGCAGGTTTCGCGCGGGCTGATTTACCGCCGTATCCAGGGCGCATAGCCCTTCAAAAAGCCCGGCGCTCAAGCCGTCTGGCGCGCCAAAGTGTTCCCAAATGGAACAGGCGGGCATTAGGGAATTCCCGATGTTTTGGAACTTGAACAGAGTTTCTAAAGTTGCTCTTCGCAAGCGCGGTATGCGCGCAAGCCATGGACCAATTAACTCACTTTCATTCACTCCCACTACATCGAACGGAACCGCTATGAATATCCATCCAAGCACCCAGAACGCGCCCTCAGATAGCCTGCTGGAGCAACTCGAACGCGCCTTGATTGCCGGGCGCATCAGCCGCCGCAATTTCTTGCGCACCGCCACCGCTGCGGGCTTTTCCACCGTAGGCTTGCACGCGCTGGCCGATGAGCTCGATGCCATTCGCGCCAACCAAAATGAGCGCAGCGCCAAGTTGAAGGCAAGCTATGACTACGTGGTGGTCGGAACCGGCTCGGCGGCCTGCGCGCTGGTAGGCCGCCTGGCCACGCGCAAAGACGCCTCCATCCTCATGATCGAGGCGGGTGACTGGGACGTAGCCCCATCCGTGATGGACCCCAGCGTCTGGTTCACCAACCTGGGCACTGAGCGTGACTGGAAAGACGTGGCCCTGGCCTCACCCAGCACCAACAACCGAGCCATTCCCGAGCACATGGGCCGCGTGGTGGGTGGCGGCAGCAGCATCAACGCAACCATCTGGGCGCGCCCCTTCAAAGCCGACTTGGAGCATTGGGCCGAGGCCAGTGGCGACCGCGCCTGGGGCTACGAGTCTGGCCTGGAAATCTACCGCCGCATGGAAAACTGGCAAGGCGCGCCCGACGCCCGCTACCGTGGCAAAAATGGCCCCGTGTGGTGCCAGCCGGCCAAAGACCCGCACCCGGTAGCGCCCGCCCTGCTGGCCGCGTGCCGCACCCTCGGCTACCCCGTGTTTGCCGACCAGAACGGTGCGCGCGAAGAGGGTGGTATTGGCTTTGCGCTGATGAACCAGATCATCCGCGACGGGCGCCGCCAGAGCATGGCCCGCGCCTACCTGTACCCGGTGCTGTCGCGCCCCAACGTCACCGTGCTGGTCAACACCCACGTGGACCGCCTGACCTTCTCGGGCACCCGCGCCACCGGCGTTCAGATTGCCACGGCCAGCGGCTCCAAGACCATTGGCGCCAACACCGAGGTGATTGTCAGCGCAGGCGGCATCAACACGCCCAAGCTGCTGATGCTCAGCGGCATTGGTGACGAAGCCCAGTTGCGCCAGCACGGCATCAAGACCCTGGTCAACGCCAAAGAAGTAGGCCGCAATTTTCAGGACCATATCCTGCACGGCGGCTGCATCTGGGAGCCCAAGGAACACATTCCCCACCGCAACAGCGCAGCCAATGCGGCAGGCTTTCTCAAGAGCCAGTCATCGCTCGTGTCGCCTGACGTCAACCTGGTGCAAATCGAGCTGCCCTATGCCAGCGAAGTGGTGGGCAAGGAATACGCACCACCGCCCACGAGCTGGGCTTTGTGTGCGGGCTTGGTTGCACCCAAGAGCCGTGGCGAGATCCGCCTGCGCTCGGGCAACCCAGCCGACCGACCGTTGGTGGACGCGCGTTTCATGAGCCACCCCGACGATGTCAAAGCCCTGGCCTTTGGTATTGAGGTGTGCCGCGAAATTGGCAACTCGCCCGCCATGAAAGACTTCGTCAAGCGCGAAGTGGCACCCGGCAAGACCTTGACCGGCAAGGCCATGGAAGACTTTGTGCGCAATGGCGCCACCACCTATTTCCACCAAGCGGGCTCTTGCCGCATGGGCAAGGACGCCGAGGCAGTGGTGGACGCCAAACTGCGCGTCAACGGCATCCAGGGCCTGCGTATCGCCGACAGCTCCATCATGCCGCGCATCGCCGGTGTGGCCACCATGGCGACCTGTGCGCTGATTGGCGAGCGCATGGCCGACATCCTGAGCGCTGGCAACTGACCCACCCTTCTATCCACCCATTCATCTACCCAGCGCCCTTTTTTCAAACCCTAGGAAAACAATGAAATCCGAACTGATTATTGACAACCAAACCGTGGCCGCCAAGTCGGGCGCCACCTTCAACCGCGTCCACCCTGACAGCGGCGAGGTGGTAACCAGCGCCGCCGCCGGCAATGTGGACGATGCCGTAGCTGCAGCAAACTCAGCACAAGCCGCCTTCCAGACCTGGCGCAACAGCCCGCCCTCAGAGCGCCGTCGCCTGCTGCTCAAGGCCGCGGACATTCTGGAATCGAAAACACCGCAGTTCATTGAAGTGATGGCGGCCGAAGTGGGGGCCTCTTGCCTGTGGGCGGGATTCAATGTATTTTTGGCCGCCAATGTCTTTCGCGAAGCGGCGTCCATGGTCACGCAAATCCAGGGCGAAACCATCCCCACAGACAAACCCGGCGCGCTGTCCATGACCGTGCGCCAGCCCGTGGGCGTCATCCTCAGCATCGTGCCGTGGAACGGCCCGGTGGTGTTGGCCGCCCGCGCTATTGCCTATCCGATTGCCTGCGGCAACACGGTCGTTTTTCGTGCCTCCGAGGCCAGCCCCAAGACCCACCTGCTGGTGGCCGACGCCCTGGTGGAGGCGGGTTTCCCACCCGGCGTGCTCAATGTCATGACCAACGCGCCCCAAGACGCGCCCGAGGTGATCGACGCGCTCATCGCCCACAAGGCGGTGCGCCGCATCAACTTCACCGGCTCTACGCGGGTGGGTCGCATCATTGCGCAAAAAGCGGCCACGCATTTGAAGCGCTGCCTGCTGGAGCTGGGTGGCAAGTCACCCCAAATCGTGCTCGACGACGCCAATATCGACGAGGCCGTCAAGGCCGCCGTGTTTGGATCTTTCTTGTACCAGGGCCAGATTTGCATGTCTACCGAACGCCTGGTGGTGGATGAGTCGGTTGCCGACGAGTTTGTCGCCAAGTTTGCCGCCCGCGCCCGGGAACTGGTGGCAGGAGACCCGCGCGTCAATCCCGCCTGCGTGATCGGCCCCATGGTGGCCAGTGAGTCCGGTGAGCGGCTCAACGCCATGATCGACGATGCACTGGCCAAGGGCGCGACCTTGGCCTGCGGCGGCAAAGCGGCAGGCGCGGTGATGCCCGCGACCATCGTTGACCATGTCAAGCCAGGCATGAAAATCTACGACGAGGAAACCTTTGGGCCCATCACCACCGTGGTTCGTGTCAAGGGCGTGGAGCACGCCTTGCAGGTGGCCAACGACAGTTTGTACGGCTTGTCATCGGCCGTGTTCGGACGCGACGTCACCCGGGCGCTGGGTGTGGCGATGCGAATGGAGTGCGGCTCCGTGCACATCAACGGATCGACCGTGCAAAACGAAGCGCAGGCGCCCTACGGCGGCACCAAGGACAGCGGTTATGGCAAATTTGACGGCCGTGCCGTGATCGACGAGTTCACCGAACTTAAGTGGATCACCATCGAGCCGTCTGTTCAAGACTACCCGGTGTAATGAAAGCGATCGGGTGAACGCAGCCGCTGTTCACCCGATGCGCTGTGCCAGCAAGGTGGCACAGCGGCATTCTTAAATATCAATATTCCCAGCCCGCAGCGCATTGGCCTCGATAAATTCGCGGCGCGGCTCCACGTCGTCGCCCATCAGCATGGTGAACACGCGGTCGGCTTCAATCGCGTCGTCGATTTGCACTTTGAGCAAGCGGCGCACCGTGGGGTCCATGGTGGTTTCCCAGAGTTGGGCAGGGTTCATTTCGCCCAGACCCTTGTAGCGCTGGCGCGCAGTGGCGTTTTCGGCTTGCGCAATCAGCCAGGCCATGGCTTCGCGGAAGTCGCCCACTTTTTCTTCTTTGGCGCGCTCGCCCTCGCCGCGCATCACGCGGGCGCCATCGCCCAGCAGGTCTTTGAAGGTGTTGGCGGCCTCAGCCAGCGCGGCGTAGTCCGAGCCGTGCACAAAATCTTGTGTCAGCACGCTGCTTTTCACGTTGCCGTGGTGGCGGCGGCTGATGCGCAAAATCGGTTTGTCGGTGCGTACGTCAAACTCGCCCGCCACTTCGGCGTCGGGCAACCTGGCTTGCAGCGCGGCGGCAGACAGTTCAGCGTCGGCCACGGTGTCCAGGTTCAGCGCCACGCCGTCGGCTACCGAGCGCAGGGCCTCGGCGTCCATGAAGTTTTTCAGACGGGCAATCACGTTTTGCGCCACCTGGTGCTTGCGCGCCAGCTCACTCAGCGTGTCGCCCGACAACGTGGTGCCGTTGGGGCCGCCGGTAAACACCGAGGCGTTGACCAGCGCAATGCGCATCAAGAAGGTGTCCAGCGCGCCGGCGTCTTTCAGGTACAGCTCTTCCTTGCCCGCCTTGACCTTGTACAGCGGCGGCTGCGCAATGTAGATGTGACCACGCTCGACCAGCTCGGGCATCTGGCGGTAGAAAAACGTCAGCAGCAAGGTGCGGATGTGCGCACCGTCCACGTCGGCGTCGGTCATGATGATGATGCGGTGGTAGCGCAGCTTGGCAACGTTGAAGTCGTCGTTGCCGGTGGTGCCGCCGGCCTTGCCGATGCCGGTTCCAAGCGCCGTGATCAGCGTCAAAATTTCGTTGCTGGTCAACAGCTTTTCGTAGCGGGCTTTTTCCACGTTCAAAATCTTGCCGCGCAGGGGCAAAATCGCCTGGAACTTGCGGTCGCGCCCTTGTTTGGCGGAACCACCGGCGGAGTCACCCTCGACGATGTAGATCTCGCACATGGCCGGGTCTTTTTCCTGGCAGTCGGCCAGCTTGCCGGGCAGGCCCATGCCGTCCAACACGCCTTTGCGGCGCGTCATGTCGCGCGCCTTGCGGGCGGCTTCGCGGGCGCGGGCGGCCTCAATGATTTTGCCCACAATGATCTTGGCGTCCGCCGGGCGCTCTTGCAGGTAGTCGTGCAGCAGGCGGCTGACGATGTCTTCCACCGGGCCGCGCACTTCCGAGCTCACGAGTTTGTCTTTGGTCTGGCTGCTGAATTTGGGCTCAGGCACTTTCACGCTCAGCACGCAGCACAGGCCTTCGCGCATATCGTCGCCAGTCACTTCGACTTTGGCTTTCTTGGCAATCTCGCTGTCGTCGATGTACTTGTTGATCACCCGCGTCATGGCCGCGCGCAAACCCGTCAGATGGGTACCGCCGTCGCGCTGGGGAATGTTGTTGGTAAAGCACAGCACCTGCTCGTTGTAGCCGCTGTTCCATTGCATGGCCACTTCGACGCCAATGTTGGTGTTCTGGTCGCTCTGGCGGTCGCCCATGGCGTGGAAGATGTTGGGGTTCAACACCGTCTTGCCCTTGTTGATGAAGTTCACGAAGCCCTTGACGCCACCGGCGCCCGAGAAGTCGTCTTCTTTGCCACTGCGCTCGTCTTTGAGGCGAATACGCACGCCGTTGTTCAAAAAGCTGAGTTCGCGCAGGCGCTTGCTCAAGATCTCGTAGTGGAAATCAGAGTTGGTCTGGAAAATTTCCAGATCTGGCGAGAAATGAACTTCGGTGCCACGCTTTTCGGTGTCACCAATCACCCGCATCGGGGACACTTCCACGCCGCCTTGGGTTTCCAGCAAGCGGTTTTGCACAAAGCCACGGCTGAATTCCATGACATGCACTTTGCCGTCGCGCCGAATGGTCAGGCGCAGCATTTTGGACAGCGCGTTCACGCAGCTCACGCCCACGCCGTGCAAACCGCCCGAAACCTTGTAGCTGTTCTGGTTGAACTTGCCGCCTGCGTGCAGCTCGGTGAGCGCAATTTCGGCCGCCGAGCGCTTGGGCTCATGCTTGTCGTCCATCTTGATGCCGGTCGGAATGCCGCGCCCGTTGTCCACCACGCTGATCGAGTTGTCAGAGTGGATGGTCACCAAAATGTCGTCGCAGTGGCCGGCCAAAGACTCGTCAATCGAGTTGTCCACCACCTCAAACACCAAGTGATGCAAGCCCGTACCGTCGGATGTATCGCCGATGTACATGCCCGGGCGCTTGCGCACGGCTTCCAGGCCTTCCAAGATCTGGATCGAGCCTTCGCCATAGGCCTCAGTGGCGCCCGCCTGGTTGGTGTCGATGGTGGGCTGGAAGTTGGAACTGTCCAGGCCGCTCTCACCCGTGTGCACCTCTGGGGCGTTCTCTTCAGGGCTGGGCGTGGCTTTGTTTTCTTCGGTCATGGCTTGCTTTTTCTCTTCATCAGCGGGTCAAAACAGCGCTTTGTGCGCCGCCCGAACCCAAAATTTCATGCATTCTGTAATGACCAAACCCCCGAAGACCGGGGGTTTGCTGCTTGGAGCATGGGGTTTTCACGCGCCTTAAATGCGCATCGGCATCACCACGTACTTGAACGTGGCGTTGTCAGGAATCGTCAACAGCGCAGAGCTGTTGCCATCAGAAAACTCCAAAGTGACCATGTCCTGGCCCATATTGGACAAGGCGTCTATCAGGTAGGTCACGTTGAAGCCAATCTCAATACTGTCGCCGCCGTAGTCGATGTCCAACTCGTCCACCGCCTCTTCTTGTTCGGCGTTGTTGGCCGCCAGGCGCAGGGTGCCGGGGTCAATGTTCAGGCGCACGCCCTTGAACTTGTCGCTGGTCAAAATGGCGGTGCGCTGCAGCGTCTTGAGCAAGGTGTCGCGCCCCAGCGTGATCTTGTTCTTGTGGTTTTTGGGGATGACGCGGTTGTAGTCAGGAAACTTGCCTTCGACCAGCTTGGTCACAAATTCCATGCCGCCAAAGGTAAAGCGCGCTTGGTTGCCGGCAAATTGCATCTCAATGGCGCCTTCGGCGTCTGAGAGCAGGCGCTGCAACTCGATCACGGTTTTGCGCGGCAAGATCACTTCTTGCTTGGGCACTTCCACATCCAACGTGGCTGAGGCAAAGGCCAAGCGGTGGCCGTCGGTGGCCACCAGGCTGAGCTGCTTGCCTTCGGCCACAAACAAAATGCCGTTCAGGTAATAGCGAATATCGTGCACCGCCATGGCAAACGACACCTGCGAGAGCAGGCTTTTCAGGGTTTTTTGCGGCACGCTGAACACCGGGCCAAAGCTGGCCGATTCGGTGACCAGCGGAAAGTCTTCGGCCGCCAGGGTTTGCAGTGTAAATTTGCTTTTGCCGCCCTTGAGGATGATCTTGTTCTGGCTGGCTTCCAACGACACGGTCTGGTCAGCGGGCATGGTGCGCAAAATGTCAATGAGCTTGCGCGCGCCGATGGTGGTGCTGAAATCGCCCGCGTCACCGCCCAGCGCGGCGCTGGTACGGATCTGGATTTCCAGGTCGCTGGTGGTGAACTGCACCGAGTCCCCGGTCTTGCGCACCAGCACATTGGCCAGAATGGGCAAGGTATGGCGGCGTTCCACGATTCCGGCCACCGATTGCAAAACGGACAACACCTGGTCTTGCGCTGCTTCCAATACGATCATGTTTCTCTCCGATGTTCAAATTGTTGTGTTGCGGCTGCCAGTGGCGGCAAATGCACGCATTTTCGCTGTTTTAGCGGGCTTTTTGCCCTTGACGGCTATGCATTTTTTCGTCAGCCCTTCAGGGTTTGCTCCAAAACGTGCAATTGCTGGTTCAGTTCAATCACCTGCAGCCGCTCGCCGCCAATCTTGCGCACCGCGTGCAAGACCGTGGTGTGATCCCGCCCACCAAACAGCTCGCCAATCTCGGGCAGGCTCTTTTTGGTCAGCTCTTTGGCCAGGTACATCGCAATCTGGCGCGGGCGGGCAATGCTGGCCGGGCGCTTTTTGGAATACATGTCGGCGACCTTGATCTTGTAGTAGTCGGCCACCGTTTTTTGGATGTTTTCCACTGAAATCTGCCGGTTTTGGATCGACAGCAGGTCGCGCAGCGCCTCGCGCGCCAGCGCAATCGAGATTTCTTTTTGGTTAAAGCGCGAATACGCCAGGCATTTGCGCAGCGCGCCTTCGAGTTCGCGCACGTTGGAACGCACGTTTTTGGCCACGAAAAACGCCACTTCTTCGGGCATGT
Source organism: Burkholderiales bacterium (assembly GCA_947453585.1). Taxonomy (GTDB): domain Bacteria; phylum Pseudomonadota; class Gammaproteobacteria; order Burkholderiales; family Burkholderiaceae_C; genus Allorhodoferax. The sequence goes on from CANGHQ010000015.1 coordinate 13,196, forward strand.
CAGCCCCCTCGGCGCGCGCCTTGTTGATCAGGATCGCCACCCGCATTTCCAGCTCGGGCGGCTCAATGGCCACCGTCAGCCCCGAGTCAAAGCGCGA
>CANGHQ010000016.1 GCA_947453585.1 Burkholderiales bacterium
GCGCGAACCACAGCAATAAGACAGACCCGCTTTGAACAATCTGCTGGCCGACGCCGACGCCGCCTACCGCCGGGGCGACTATGCCAATGCGCTGCGCATCTCGCGCCCGCTGGCATCGCTCGACTACGCGGCGGCGCAAAACAACCTGGGCTTCATGTACGCCAACGGCCAGGGCGTGGCGCAAGACTACGCGGAAGCCCTGAAGTGGTACCGCCTGGCCGCCGCGCAAGACTACGCCGCCGCCCAATACAACCTGGGCTTTATGTACGCCAACGGCCAGGGCGTAACGCAGGACTACACCCAGGCGCTGGAGTGGTACCAATTGGCCGCCGCCCAAGGCTTGCCCGACGTGCAAACCAACCTGGCCTTTATGTTTGCCAACGGCCAGGGCGTGGCGCAAGACCAGGCCCAAGCCGCCCTGTGGTTTGAGCGCGCCGCCGTGCAAGGCCACGCCACTGCGCAGTTCAACCTGGCGTCCATGTACGCCGCCGGTGAAGGCGTGGCGCAAGACGGCGCCAGCGCCCGCAAATGGTTTGAATCAGCCGCTGCCCAAGGCCACACCTACGCCCAGTTCAACCTCGGCCTCTTATTGTCCGAGCCCACGGGCGCCGAATACGACCCGGCCCTGGCGCGCAAGTGGTACCAGCTCGCCGCCGAACAGGGCGACGCCCCGGCCCAATACAACCTCGGGCTGATGCTCTCGCAAGGCCAGGGCGGCATTACCGACGACGAAGCTGCGCTGCACTACTTTGGTTTGGCCGCAGACCAAGGCCACGGCGACGCGCATTACAACCTGGGCGTCTGGTACTCGCAAGACCACGGTGTCGGCGAAGGCGCGGGCGCCGACTTTGACCGCGCCCTGGGCCACTACCGCACAGCTGCAGCCCTGGGCCACGCCCCGGCGCAGTTCAACCTAGGAACCTTGAGCGCCAACGGTTTTGGCGTAGCCCAAGACTATGCCGAAGCCCTGCAGTGGTACCAAATGGCCGCCGACCGTGGCCTGGCCGTGGCGCAGTTTCAGCTCGGCGCCATGTACAGCGCAGGCCAAGGCGTGGCACAGAACAATGCCCAGGCGCGCCAGTGGTTTCACCACGCCGCCGACCAGGGCGACGCGCGCGCGCAGTGCAATCTGGGCGTGATGTACCAGGGCGGCCTGGGCGTGAGCAAAGACTTCACCCTGGCGCGCCAGTGGTACCAGCTTGCCGCCGACCAGGGCGACGCGCTGGCCCAGTGCAATCTGGGCCTGATGCACCTGCAAGGCCAAGGCGCCGCCGCCGATCTGGCCCGCGCGCACCACTACTTTGTGCTGGCCGCCGAACAAGGCAACACCCTGGCCCAGTTCAACGCCGCCATGGCACAGGCCTGGGGCGCACCCGCTTCCACCTCTGCCAGCGAGGACCCGGCCCAAGCCCTGGCTTGGCTGCACAGCGCCGCAGATCACGGCTCTAGCGACGCCCTCTTTAACCTGGGCTGCCTGCAAGACCCGCTGCTGCAGCCGCAAAACACACCGCGATTGGCCTTATTGGCAAATGCCGCCGATGCCGCCCCAGCGATGCGCGACAGCGCCCTGAGCTTCTACCAAGCCAGCGCCGAACTGGGCAACGCCTGGGCGCAACACAACCTGGGCGTGATGCACGCCAAGGGTGTGGGTTTGGGCGTGGGCGTGGCGCCAGACCTGAACGCCGCTTTGGATTGGTACCTGCAAGCTGCCGAACAGGGCGACGCCCTGGCGCAGTACGCCGCAGGCATGCTGCTGCACACCGGTGGCGACGTGCCGGCCGACGAAATGGGCGCCTTGCTTTGGCTGCAAAAAGCCGCCGCGCAAGACCACCCGGCCGCCCAATACCAGTTGCGCTTGCTGCAAGCCCAAGGCCTGCAAAGCGCACCCGACTATGGCCGCCAGCTGCTGGCCTACAGCGAAGCCGCCGACCAGGGCGACGCCAGCGCCGCCTTCAACCTGGGCCTGCTGCATGCGCAAGGCCTGGGCACCGTGCGCGATTTGGCGCTGGCCGCCCCGTACTTTGAGCGCGCCGCGCAAGCTGGCATTGCCCAAGCGCACAACAATCTGGCTGTTCTGGCGCTGCAAAACCCCGCCAGCGCCACAGACGGCGCCGCCACACGCCAAGCGCTGGAACACCTGCAAGCTGCGGCCGACCAGGACGACGCGCTGGCCCACTTCAACTGGGGCCAGTTGCGCCTGCACGGCCAGGCGGTCGCCGCCGCGCCGCAAGAGGCTTATGCCCACTTTGAACGCGCGGCGCAGCTGGGCCACGCGCCAGCCATGCTGCAGCTCGCCACCCTGCTGAACGCGGGCGAAGGCTGCGAGGCCAACCCGGCCCAAGCCCTGGCACTGCTGCAAGAGGCCAGCGCGCTGGGCGAAGCCAGCGCCTGGGCGCAGCTTGGGCGCAAGTACTTTTTGGGCGAAGGCGTGGCCGCCGACGCCACCCAGGCCCTGCATTGCTATTTGCAAGCGGCCGAACTGGGCGACAGCGCAGCGCAGTTCAACCTGGGCTCGATGTATGCCAACGGCCAGGGCACGGCGCAAGACTACGCGCAGGCCTTGCGCTGGTACCAGGCGGCAGCCGGCCAGGCGCCCGGTGCGGCACCCGCGCTGGAGTCGGCGCCCGCTACCCCACCCGCTGTTGCACCGTCTGGCGCAGCCGCTCCCGCAGACCTGCGCCGCGCCGCCTGAAGGCCAGCCCGCAGACCGCGCCTGTCAGGGCCGTGGCAAAAATCGGCGCCTCAAGCTTTGGCCCCTGCTGCCGATACTGCTATGGACTACCTCTAAGGACACCGCTATGAACCGCCTTCGCCCTCTCAAACTGGCACTTTCCCTGTCTGTGGCACTGCTTTGCGCCTGCCAGGCCCTGCCCACGATGTCGGGCTTTAACGCAGCACCCGCAACTGCCGCCACCGGCGCTGCCACGAGCAACGTCGAAATTCCCATGGCCAGCCTGCCCCTGGTGGAGCGTCGCGAATCGCTCACCGCCACCGGCTACGCTGTGATCAGCGTACAAAACCACCGCCTGCCGGCGCAGCAACGCCTCTTGGCCATCCGCGCGGCAAAGCTCGACGCCTACCGTTCGCTCACCGAACAGGTCTACGGTCTGCGCATGGATGCCACCGCCACGGTGGCCGACATGGTCGTGCAAAACGACACCTTCCGCAGTCGGGTTGAGGGCGTGATCTATGGCGCCACGCTGGTGAGCATCACGCCTTCGGGCGACGACACCTATGAGACTACTTTGTCGCTGGACAAGGCGACGGTGCAAGACCTGCGCATGCTCTACCTGGGCCAGCTGGCTGCCAAAAGCAAGTAAACCACTATGACGCGTTTTGCCCCCGAAAATGCCTGGCGTGTTGCCGCTGCAGCCGCGCTGCTGCTGGGCGCAGGCGCGCTGTGGGCTGACACGCTCTCGCCCGACGAAAAACTCGCCGCCATCCGCAAAGGGCTCGTGCAAGCAGCACTGGAAGGTCCGACCCAGGTGTCGGCCACCCAATGGATTGACGGCAACGGCACGCTGCAAGAACTCAGCGCTTTTCGCTCCGGCATGAAGGTGCGCGGCGTGCGCGTGCTGGCCTACGGCGCCGACGCCCAGGGCGAGACCACCGCCAAACTGCAGTGGCAAAGCGCCGACGGCTCTGACCCCACGGGCAGTGGCAAAGCGCCTGCCTGCAAAACGCCGCTCAGCGGACGCCTGCAACACGTGCTGGGCTGGAACTGGAGCAGCAGCACGCCCTTGAGCGCCGACAGCGCGCCTATGTTCGACGCCTTGCAAGCCAGCGTGCTGGCGCAGTTACAGCAAGCCGGCGCGTCCAGCGCGCAGTGGCGCCTGGTGGAGCGCGCCCGCAGCGAAGGCCGCTCTAGCTACCAGCAAGCCCTGCTGGGCTCCAGCCAGGACGAGATGCCTTGGCAGCTGCAATTTCAACTGGTATCTGTCGCCCCCAAAGCGCCAGATGTGCTGCCCCCATTGCAGGCCAAGGCCGGACGCCCCGACCTAGAAGGCCCCGCTGCCCTTGCTTTCGGGCCCGCAGGAATGCACGTGCAGTTGCGCATGACGCTGACCGCACGCAAGCAAGCCAAACCTGCGCTGCAGTCCAGCGCCAGCCTGACGCTTACCACCACCGACGACAACTGGGCCAGCCCCGGCCTGAGCCCGGCGTCCCAGGCCCAGGTGGCGCAGCAAGTGCAGGCCTGGAGCCAGGCCCTGCAACGCCAGTTGGCCTGCCAGACCGTTACGGCCGATGTGACCCCGGCCGCGGGTACCCAGGTGCGCATCAACGCCGGCAGCGCCGCCGGGGTGCGGGTGGGTGACGAATGGGTGATCGCCCACGACCAAAACGGCGTGCAGCGCGCCCTGGAGCCCGGTGCAGCAGCGCAAACGGTGTTGGCCAAAGTGCAGTCGGTAGGCGAGCACTACGCCCAGTTGCGGCCAGTAGCGGGCAACGCCCAAAACATCAGCAACACCTGGACCGCCTGGTCGGCCGAGGCGTCTCATTAGGGGCGCTGCGGCCCCCACGCCCTTTTTTTCAGGAACCAAGCCATGCCCGCCCCACGCCGCCAGACCTTGCGCGCCATCCACGGCGGCGCTCGCAGCCGCATTGCAGGGGCCGTGCTGCTGATAGGGGCCTGCTGGCTGGCCCTGCCCGCGCCAGGCCACGCCTCTCAAAATACGCCAGAGGCATCAGCGTCTGTAGTGGCGCCCTCGGCCCCCGCGCGCAGCTACCTGCCCAAGCCCAACGAGACGCTCGACCAGGTGATCGCCCACACCCTGACCGAGAGCCCGCTCAAAATTGAGCTGCTGCGCCAGGCGTTTATCGCGCAAAACCCGCAGGCCATCATCCCCGGCAAGGTGCCCAAGCTGCGCAAAGGCGTGCCGCTGATGGTGCCCGACCACGAGGCGCTATTGCGCACGCACCTGGGTAGCCTGGCCGCACCCGTTGAAGCCCCCCCGCCCAACGCCCGATATAGCCCGTCTACCAGCGAAGAGCGCAAGCGCTGGGTCCAGTTCCCGTGATTGCGGTCGCCGAAAGCACGGCACCCGCCCGGCCCAGCCCGCTGTTTTTGCAGGGCCAGGCCTCGGTGCCCCTGGTCGAGGCGGTTACTGCCCGCGCACTGGAACTCAAAGACGGGCAGATCGTGCAGGCCACGGTGCAGTCCCAGGGCGAGCAGCTCGCACTGCTGCTGCGCGGACGGCAAATTGGCGTGCCACGCGCCAATGGCTGGGAGGTGGGCCAGCGCCTGAGCTTCCAAGTCCAGTCGCACGCGGACGGCAGCGTCACCTTGCAGTTGCTCGGGCCCGGCGCCAAGACGCCCTTTCCCCTGGCCAGCAACACTCCTGGCGCGCCCACGGCACAAACCGCCACGCCTTATGCGCCCGAAATCAGCGCCAAAACGCCAACGCCTGCGACTGTGGCCGCGCCCGCCACCAACGCCGTTACTGCCATCGCGCTGACGGGCCTGGGAGGCACCACCGCCTTGGCCAGCGCGCCTTTTGCCGGTTTTGCCGGTGTGTTTTCGCGTCTGGGCAGCCTGCTCTACCGCGAACCGGGCATGCCCGACCTGCGCCAGCTGTTTGAGCCCGGCGAAGGCCTGGACGCGGTGCTGGCCAAGATTTCGAGTTCGCCGCAAATGCAGGCGCAGGCGCAACTGCAGATGCAGGCCCAGTGGCAGGCCATGCGCCTGTCGGCCGAGCGGCTCACGCCCGAGGGCATTCGCATGGCGGTGCTCAGCGCCATGGGCTCAGAGACCAGTATTGGCCGCATCCGCAACCCTGCGCCGCTGGACCCCAAACAGCTTTTGCACCAGTTGCTCAAGGCCGTCATCGACGCGGGCGACGAAGACGGCCCCGAGGCCCAGCACATCAAACGCGCGCTAGGCGACCTGGACGCCGCACAAATTGGCGCCGTCAAGGCCCAAGCCGACGGCGCAATGGCGATGTCGGTGGTGCTGCCTTTTGCCAACCAGGCGCCCATTGAACTGCGCTTTGAGCGCCAGCCGCAGACGCCGGGCCAGGAATCGGTGTACACCGTCAACGCCCATTCCAACAACCCGGACTTTGGCGAACTGTGGCTCAAGGCCGACCTGCACGGCGACACCGACCTGGATTTGTCCATGTGGGCGCTGCGCCCCGCCGTGGTGGCGCTGGCACAAGAAGGCGCCCAGGCGCTGCGCGACAACCTGCGCGAAGTGGGCCTGTCCATGCGCAGCTTTCATGCCCATCCGGGCGCGCGCCCAACCGCGCCAGCGGCAATTCAGCCCCAGGCGCGGCCCGGCACGGTACTGGACTTTCGGGTATGAGCCAGCGCCGCCAGGCTATTGCCCTTGAATACGGCAGCTACGCCACGCCCATGGTCACGGCCAAGGCGGAAGACGATTTGGCGCTGGAAATGATTGCCGAGGCCAGGGCGCACGGCGTCTACATCACGCAAGACCCGGCGCTTTTGGCGCTCTTGAGCCGTCTGGACGTGGACCAAGAGGTGCCACCGGAGCTGTTTACCGCCGTGGCGGTGATTCTGTCGTGGGTGTATTGGCTCAAGGGCATGCGCCCGGGCGACGAAAAAGCGGCTGCGGCGGACATGGATCCAACCGAAGGGTAGATTCAGGCGTCGCTGTAGCCGGAATTGCGTCCGAAACGCGAAATATGGCCCAGGCGGTCATACACCTCCACCGGGCTGGCCGCGTCGTCCACGCGCAGACTTTGCAAGGTGCCGCGTATGGCTTCGAGCTTGCGCTCCATCAGCACGGTGTTGCGCCGGTGCAGATCGCGGCAATTGATCATGGTGTTTCTAAAGTCCTGCCACTCGGGCAGCACCTGGATGTCGGCCGCAGAGGGCGCCAGGCGGGTGATTTCGGCCAGCAGCTCGGTTTTTACCGGCTGGAGTTGCTCAAACTGGTCGATTTCCTGGTTGCGCAAGGCCTCAAATTCCTGCTCCAGCATCTGCGAAAGCTGGTCTGCAAGTTTGGTGGCGTAGGCAACGGGTTCGTTCAAAGTGCGGTCTCGCGGGCAGTGTTTAGTTGCTGATCATCTGTTCCAGAGCCACAAAGCTCTCGGCGATGCGGCGGGGGTTCAGGGGATATTGTCCGCTTTCGATCGCTTGCTTGATGGAGTCCACCTTGGCGCGGTCAAAGTCGGGCTCTTGCTTGAGTCGTGCCTTGATCGCGCTAAAGCCGGCCACATCCGCGCCTTTGGCTGCGGCGGCAGACTTGCTGGCGGCAACTTCCGTCTCGGGCGTCAGTGCTACTCCGACAGACGACGGTGCAAGGGTCGCTGCCTTGGTCGACTTTTCCATAGCCTTGCGGGCCAGGGTATCGGTCGGTACCTGACGTGAAAGGGGGTTGATGGCATCGGTCATGGTGGGCTCGCTTTGGTAACTTCAGTCGGTCAAAATGGTTTATTACTCACAGAATCGGATCGACAGACAAGAACTTGAGGGCAAATTGAAAAATTGTTGAAAATTAATTTTAAAGGCCGCGCGCGGCATTGGGTCCGGTGACTATGCCCGTTAATAATCGACCCGAGTCGGGATTTTTTAAGCGAATTTGGTCACCTATTTTGCCGTCTTGCATCGCTTCGACCCGGGCGGTAATGCTAAATCCGTTGCCCTGGCCTACGGTCAGCAGCACCGATTGCCCCTGTTTGACCACCACGGCGCGTCGCACATCGTAGCCGCGCAGGGGCACACCGGCCTGAACATCGCGCACCAGTTCGCTGTTTTCCACCTCTTTGATCGAGCCCACCGCCTGCAATTCCACGCCTTGGGCGGGCACGTCCACCTCGCGCAACAGGTCGCGGCTGGCAATGCTGCCAGCGCGCAGTGTCTGGGTAGCGACCACCACCCGGCGCGTCGCAGTGCCCGGAGCCGCCGCCGGGCCGCTGGCGCTGCCCATGGGCGCCAAGGCGTTTTGAGACGGCAGTCCGGGCGCCACGCCCGGCTTGAGCAGTACCCGCAGGTACAACTGCCAGCTTGGATTGCCCAAGCAGCGCACGCGCACGGTCTCGCGGGCAGCAAAAGGCGTGTCCATGACCAAGGGCCGGTCGCAGCTTTGCAGCTGCACCCGGCCGTCCAGGGGCGCAAAGCTGAATTGGCTGGCTTCGAGCAGCTGGGATTGCTGCACCCATTGCCCGACTTCCGCCAAGAGCTTGTCGGGGCCTGGCGGGTTTTGCGCCTGGACGGCGGCGCACATGCAAAAAACCGACAGCAGCCAAGCCGCCCAGCGCCGCGCAGAGGCACCCACCCGGTGTTGGAGGGGTGTTGGGCGTAAATGGCACAGCAATTGCATGAAGGGTCTTATCTGTTGAAAAAATGACAGGGCCAAGCGCCCTATAGCCTGCAGCGCAAGATCAGTGCCACGCAGCGCAGGCAGCCCGATAAAAGGCATTTTTTTAGTATGCATTTGATTAACTTAGACGAGCTTAACCAACCATGTGGACCCGCAACGCAGCCCAGGCCAACGCCACCGCACCGCTTCTGCCGGCGGCGGGCGCTGCTGCGGCGGCGTCTACCAGCGCCAGCAGTGGCGCCAACAAGGCTTTTTCGCAGGTCTTGCAGCAAGCGCAGGGGAAGGCTGCGGCGCACATCATTGCGCCGGGCGAAACATTGATTGGCCTGGTGCGTGAACAGGCCCAGGCGCGTGGCGTACAACTTGGTGGCAACCAGGAAATGCGCCTGGCCCAGCAACTGGCAAGCGCCAATGGCATTGGCAACGCCGACTTGGTGTATCCGGGTCAAAGCATCAACCTGTCTTCCATCCAGGCCGATTTGCAAAGCTTGCCAGTGGCTGCGACGCGGCGCGCCGATGTGGCTCTTCAAAGCGCTGCGGCACCCTATAAACCGTCTATCGCCATGGCGGCACCCGCAGCGCCAACCCTGCGCAACGCGCCCCTGGGCTACGACGTGCGCTCGCCCCAGTTCACACCAGCAGCCCAGGCCGTGGCCAAAGCCAGCATCGCAGGCCCCGCCGCTGGCACCCCCAACCCGGTCTTGCAGCAAACCCTGGACCGCGCTGTGGCCAAGGGCTTTATTCCGGCGGCCGAAAAAACGGCCGTTTACGACAAGATTTTGCAAATGGCGGACAACCACCGCTTTTCCCCTGACGACTTTGCCCGCATGACGCTGATGGAAAGCGACGGCATGAACCCGCGCGCCAGCAACCAGCGCTGCCACGGCATCATCCAGTTTTGCGACGGCCCGTCGCGCGGAGCGGCCTCGGCCGGCTACGCCGCCAATCCGAAAGCGATTTTGGACTTGAGCGTGCACAAGCAGCTCAGCTTGGTGGACAAGTATTTTGACGATGTGGGCCTCAAAAGCCAGGGCCCCGCCGGCTTGGAAGACCTGTACCTGTCGGTGCTCAACCCGGCATCGCGCGCCGAGGCGCAGGGCAACGCACCACTCAACATCGGCGGCCAGCAGGCGCGCGCCTTGCACGTGGGCAGCGACACCGCAGCCCCCATTACCCGCCAATCCATCCGCCAAGGCTTGCTGCAAAACGCCACCGCCCGCCTAGGCCAGATGCTGCCAACGGGCTTGCGCGTGCAAGCGCAGCGCGCGCAGCAATACGTCGAAAACAACCTGCCCTGAGGGCTTGGCGGGCAGTAGCCGCGCCGCGCAACTGCCACACCCGGCAATCACGCTTTTTCTGACAGCGGCAAGAGTTTGCCGCTCTGCCGGTTCAGGCACGCCGTAGCTTGCCGCGCAACGCTTTCCCAGGCCCCAGAAGTGGCCCAAAAAGCGGCAATGTGTGCATGGCATGCAAGTTGCAAGAAGGGTCTGTACGAAAAGGGTTTTGCGGCAAATGTGTCGGCAAACCGGCATTTCAACCGAGAGCATTGGAGAGCGCATGAACATTATTGACAACGCTTTTAGCCTGCACGAGAAGGCCTTGGGCATGCGCAGCCAGCGCATGGAGGTGCTGTCGCGCAACATTGCCAATGCTGACACGCCCAACTTCAAAGCCCAGGACATCGATTTCCGTCAGGTCTTGAAAGACACCCAAGACACGACGATGCGCACCACCGACGCAGCGCACATCCCCATGGGTGACATTGCCAATGGCAGCGGCCTGAAATACCGCACCCCGTTTAACGTGGCCTTCGACGGCAACACGGTCGAATTGCCAGTGGAACAGGCCAAGTTCGGCCAGTACGCCGCCGACTACCAGACCACCCTGAGCATTCTGGAAAACCGCATCAGCGGCATTCGCAAAGCACTGCGCGGAGACTAAGCAATGGCACTTGACAATATTTTCGGCATCGCCGGCTCGGCCCTTAACGCGCAAACCGTGCGCATGAACGCCACCGCCTCCAATCTGGCCAATGCCGGCACGGTGGCAAGTTCGGACAAAGATGCCTTTCGTGGCAAACGCGTCACCTTCAAGACGATTATGGAAACCCAGGCCAACAACGACTTGGCCAACAAGGGCGGCGTCAAGGTGTCTGCCATCTCGGACGACCCCAAGTCCATCTCGCGCATGTCCGACCCGGGCAACCCTTCGGCAGACAAAGACGGCTACGTCTACCTGTCCAACGTCAATGAGATGTCGGAGATGGTCGAAATGATGGCAGCCGCCCGGTCCTACCAAAACAACGTTGAAGTCGTCAACACCGCGCGCCAATTGATGATGCGCACGCTTGACATCATCAAGAGCTGATTACCTCGGAAACACACCTTATGGCAAACCTAGACCTTCTGAACTCATCATCGGCGCTGACCAATACCGCTTGGGCATCGGCTGTGCCCAGCGGCATCAAGACCACCGCAGGTGCGGCGCAAGCAGCGCTCACGGCAAACACCGGCCAATCCGCCATGGGGCAAAGCGATTTTCTAACACTTTTTACCACGCAGCTGAAAAACCAGGATCCACTGGACCCCGTGAAAAACGAGGCCTTTGTCGCTCAGCTCGCGCAGTTCTCGCAGCTTGAAGCCACCACAAACATGGCTTCGAGTCTGTCGAACTTCACCAGCTCCATGGCCAGCAGCCAAATCACCGGCAGCGCGGGTTTGATCGGCGCGAAAGTCGCAGTCCCCGACGGCCCGGCAGTGTTGGTCTCGGGCCAGACCGTGCCGGCCACCATCGCATTGCCCAACGGAGCTGACGGCGTGCAACTCCAGGCCTACGACTCGAAGGGCGTGTTGGTGAGCACACAAACCGCCGGCGCGCAGACGGCTGGCGACATGCTGTTCAACTGGAATGGTCAAGACGACACCGGCAACGCGCTGCCCGCAGGCACCTACCGCTTTGTTGCAAGCGCCGTGGTACAGGGCAAAACCATTACGCCTAGCGTGAGCACCATGGCCACCGTGCTCGGTGTGAGCCAGCAGCCCGACAAATCCATGCTGCTGCAAGTGACAGGTGGCAAGACCATAAAGCTCTCTGACGTCACCAAAATTTTCGGCTAAGCCCTCCCCTTCTCGCGCTACCCAATACCGGAGTAACTCACCATGTCCTTCTATACCTCTCTGACCGGCCTGAATGCTGCCACCGCCATGCTCGGCGTGACCGCCAACAACATTGCCAACGTGGGCACCACTGGCTTTAAGCGTTCACGCGCTGACTTCGGTGACATTTTTGCCACCTCGCCACTGCAAAAAGCATCATCCACTGTCGGTCAAGGTGTGTCGCTGAAACAAGTGAGCCAGGAGTTCAGCCAGGGCAATATTTCGTTCTCATCGAACGCGCTGGACTTGGCGGTCACCGGCGACGGTTTCTTCCCCATGCGCTCGGCGGACGGCCTGCAAGAAACCTACACCCGCAACGGCTCCTTCCTGTTGAACGAGCAGTACAACGTGGTCAACTCCGCGGGCCAGCGTCTGATGGCAGCGACGGTTGACTCGACCGGTAGCGCCAACGTCAACGACCGCGTGGTCTTGACCATCCCGCAAAAAACCACGGGCGAAGCCAAGCAGACCTCACAAGTGTCACTGGGCCTGAACTTCCCGGCCGATGCCAGCGTGATTACCGCCGCCTTTAACCGCACCAACCCTGCCACCTACAACAAGAGCACGGCGTTCACCGTGTACGACGCCGGTGGTAACGGTTACCTGGCAACGGTGTATTACGTCAAAACCAAAAATGCCGACTCCACCAGCCCCACCAACACCTGGCAGACCCA
>CANGHQ010000017.1 GCA_947453585.1 Burkholderiales bacterium
GCTTTCCATCGGGCGCAGTGGTGAAGCTGGTGCCGATAAAGTCTTTGAGGTCCAGACCGGGGTTGGTGAAGTCCTTGCCTTTGCCGGTCATGTAGTCGGTCAGGTTCAGGATCTTGCCGTAGCGGTAGTGGGTGCCGATCAGGTCGGAGTCGCTGATCCAGCCGTCATAAATGGATTTGCCCGACTGCATGGAGGTTTGCAATTTCTCGACCACATCACCCTCTTGGATGATGTCGTGCTTGACCTTGATGCCGGTGATTTCTTCAAAGGCCTTGGCCAGGGTCTTGGACTCGTACTCGTGCACGGTCAGGGTTTCGGAGACGGTGCTGATTTCTTTCACGCCCTTGTCGCGCAGCTTCTTGGCGGCGTCGATGAACCACTTCATCTCAGCGGCTTGCTGGTCCTTGCTCAGCGTGGACGGCTGGAACTCAGCGTCAATCCACTTCTTGGCTGCGGCTTCGTCAGCCCAGCTCTGGCCACCCACCGCGCAAGCGACGGCAACGGCCAGTACGGAATACTTCAATTTCATTATTCAATCTCCTCGGTCTGATGGGCCCCTGTTAACGAAGATGCAGCAACCCCAGGGGAACCAGGCTGATACATGGGAAAACTTCTTAGCCCTTGCGCATCACGAGCGCCAACACGCCCATGGAAAGCACAAAACTGATCCAGATAGACGGCTCAGACTCCAGCGCCAGCCACTCCATCAGGCGCCCGCTGATGCCAACAAAGGCCAAATTCACATAAGCCGCGCTGAGCAGGCCGATAAAAAGGCGGTCACCGCGCGTGGTCTCAATGGGCAAAAAGCCCTTGCGCATCACCGTGGGTGAATTGATTTCCCAAACCGTCATGCCAACAAGCATCAGCACGATGCAACTGAAGAACACCGCCACCGGCAGCGTCCAGGCCATCCATTCAAACATTGCCAATTCCTTTCAAACGCGACCCATCGCAAATCCTTTTGCGATGTAGTTGCGAACAAACCAGATCACGATGGCGCCGGGCACGATGGTCAGCACACCGGCGGCCGCCAGCGTCGCCCAGTCCATGCCCGAGGCCGACACGGTGCGCGTCATGATGGCGGTGATCGGCTTGGCGTTCACGCTGGTCAGGGTGCGCGCCAAGAGCAGCTCCACCCAGCTGAACATGAAGCAAAAGAACGCCGCCACGCCTACACCGGCCTTGATGAGCGGAATGAAGATGCGGATAAAGAAGCGCGGGAAGGTGTAACCGTCGATATAGGCCGTCTCGTCAATCTCGCGTGGAATGCCGCTCATGAAGCCTTCCAAAATCCAGACCGCCAGCGGCACGTTGAACAGCAAATGCACCAGCGCCACCGCAATGTGCGTGTCCATCAGCCCCACCGAGGTGTAGAGCTGAAAGAAAGGCAGCAAAAACACGGCCGGCGGCGTCATGCGGTTGGTCAGCAGCCAGAAGAACACATGCTTGTCGCCCAGAAAGCTGTAGCGCGAAAACGCATAGGCCGCCGGCAGCGCCACGATCAGCGACATGACGGTGTTCAGGCCGACATAGATCAGGCTGTTGATGTAGCCCGAATACCAGGCCGGGTCGGTGAGGATCAGCTTGTAGTTGTCCCAGGTGAAATGGACCGGAAACAGGCTAAACCCCGCCACGATCTCGTTGTTGGTCTTGAAGGACATATTGACCATCCAGTAGATGGGCAACAAAGCGAACACCACGTACGCCAGCATGAACAGCGAGCGCTTCTGGAATTTGGGCTTATTCATGGCCGGCCTCCTTGGCCTGGGTACCCACGCGCTGCATCCAGTTGTACAGGACAAAGCACATCAGCAAAATGATCAAAAAGTAAATCAGCGAGAAGGCAGCCGCAGGACCCAGGTCAAACTGTCCCACGGCCTTTTGCGTCAGGAACTGCGACAAGAAGGTGGTGGAGTTGCCCGGCCCGCCGCCAGTGAGTACAAAGGGCTCGGTGTAAATCATGAAGCTGTCCATAAAGCGCAGCAGCACCGCAATCATCAGCACGCCGCGCATCTTGGGCAGTTGCACGTACCAAAACACATCGAGCTTGCTCGCGCCGTCAATGCTGGCGGCCTGGTAATAGGCGTCGGGAATGGAACGCAGCCCGGCGTAGCCCAGCAGCGCCACCAGCGGCGTCCAGTGCCACACGTCCATCAGCAGCACGGTGAGCCAGGCGTGCAGCGCGTTGCCGGTGTAGCTGTATTCAATGCCCATGCCTTGCAGCGCCGCGCCCATCAGGCCAATGTCGGTGCGCCCAAAAATTTGCCAGATGGTGCCCACCACGTTCCAGGGAATCAGCAGCGAGAGCGACACAATCACCAGCGCGGCCGACGATTTCCAGCCCTTGGCCGGCATGGACAGCGCCAGCAAAATGCCCAGCGGCAATTCCACCGCCAGCACCGCAAACGAATAGGTGATCTGGCGCAGCAAGGCGCCGTGCAGTTCTTCGTCGCGCATGATGGCCGCGAACCATTCCACGCCGACAAACACGCGCCGCTCGGGCGAGATGATGTCTTGCACCGAGTAGTTCACCACCACCATCAGCGGCAGAATGGCAGAAAAAGCCACGCACAGCAGCATGGGCAGTATCAGGAACCAGGCTTTCTGGTTGACGGGCTTGGTCGTAGTGCTCATGCCACTATCTCCTCGTTCTTATAAAAGCAGGTGTGCGCGCCCATCACCTGCAGCCAGGCGGTGTCGCCGACTTGGAGCTGCGTGCTGTCAGGCGCCAGGCGGGCTTTGACCAGGGAGCTCTCGCGCACCGCGCTCAATATCACATGGGTGCCCACGTCTTGCACTTGGCGCACTTCCATGGGCAGCGCGCCGGGGGCGTTTGCGTTGGCCAGGGTGACGTATTCGGGGCGTATGCCCAGCTTGTAGTCGCCGCTGGGCAGCTCGGCGCCTGCAGCCAGGGGCAGCGTGGCGCCAGCCGTCTCAAAGGCCGTGCCGTTGCTGCGCCCGGACAAAAAGTTCATGCCGGGCGAGCCAATGAAGTGGCCCACAAAAGTGTGGCTGGGGCGCTCAAACAGGTCGGCGGCGCTGCCCACTTGCACGGCGCGCCCGCGCGTCATCACCACCACCTGCTCGGCAAAGGTCAGGGCTTCGACCTGGTCGTGCGTCACGTAAATGAGCGTGAGCTTGAGTTCGTGGTGAATCTGCTTGAGCTTGCGGCGCAGCTGCCATTTGAGGTGCGGGTCAATCACCGTGAGCGGCTCATCAAACAGCACGGCTGACACGTCAGGGCGCACCAGGCCGCGGCCGAGCGAGATTTTTTGCTTGGCGTCTGCCGCCAAATTAGAGGCGCGCTGGTTGAGCTGGCCGCTCATCTCCAGCATTTCGGCAATCACGCCCACGCGCTGCTTGATCTGGTCGGCGGGCCACTTGCGGTTGCGCAGCGGAAAGGCCAGGTTTTCGGCCACCGTCATGGTGTCGTAAATCACCGGAAACTGGAACACCTGCGCAATATTGCGCTGCTGCGGGCTGCGCTGGGTGACGTCTTGGCCGTCAAACTTGACGCCGCCGTGCGAGGGCATCACCAGCCCAGACATGATGTTGAGCAAGGTGGTCTTGCCGCAGCCCGAGGGCCCAAGCAGCGCGTAGGCGCCGCCGTCCTCAAACGTCATTTTCAGGGGCAGCAAGGCGTAGTCGCTGTCTTGCTGGGGGTTGGGCCGGTAGGCGTGGGCCAGGTCGAGTTCGATGCGTGCCA
This sequence comes from Burkholderiales bacterium, assembly GCA_947453585.1. Taxonomy (GTDB): domain Bacteria; phylum Pseudomonadota; class Gammaproteobacteria; order Burkholderiales; family Burkholderiaceae_C; genus Allorhodoferax. Next base: position 3,707 of record CANGHQ010000017.1, read on the forward strand.
TATCAACGTCCTTTGCCGCGCACGGGGGCTTGCAGCAGCAGGCCTTGGGCGTCAAACGCATAGACCTGTGCAGGGTTGAAATAGAAGGTGACGGGCGCGCCCAGGTCAAAGTGGTGCACGCCGGTGAGTTGCGCCACCAGTTCGCCCAGTGCGGTCTGGAAGTGCACAAAGGTGTCGGTGCCCGAGATCTCGGCCAACTCGACCTTGCCGGGCAAGGCCACGTCGCCCGGCTGCGCTACTGTGCGCAGGGCGCTGGCGCGCATGCCAATGGTCAGGGTGCCGGTGCTTTGGGCTGCGGACGGCAAAGCCATGTCCAGCAGCGGGCCTTGGTCGAGCTGCACGCCAGCGGCGGTGCGGCGTGCGCCCAGCAGGTTCATGGGCGGGTCGCTAAAGGCGCGCGCCACGCGAATCGAGCACGGCGCGTGAAACACTTCTGAGGTCGGGCCGTACTGCAGCAGTTCGCCCGCGTCCAGCACGGCGGTGTAGCCACCCAGCAAAAGCGCCTCTCCGGGCTCGGTGGTGGCGTAAATGACGGTGGAGTCACCGGCCGCAAACAGCGCGGTCAGCTCGTCGCGCAATTCTTCGCGCAGCTTGTAGTCCAGGTTGACCAGGGGCTCGTCGAGCAGCATGAGCGGTGCGGCTTTGGCCAGGGCGCGGGCCAGGGCCACGCGCTGCTGCTGGCCTCCAGAGAGTTCGGCGGGGTAGCGGTCCAGAAACATCTCGATGTGCAGCTTTTCAGCCAGCGCGGTGACGCGCTGCGCAATGTTCTTGTCGCCACGCAGCTTGAGGGGCGAGGCGATGTTGTCAAACACCGTCATGGACGGGTAGTTGATGAACTGCTGGTAGACCATGGCCACATTGCGTTCGCGCACCGGCACGCCCACCACGTTAACGCCATCCACCAGCACGCGCCCGCTGGTGGGCACGTCCAGGCCTGCCATCACGCGCATCAGGCTGGTTTTGCCCGCCTGGGTCGCGCCCAGCAGCACCGTGACGGCGCCCGGGCGCACGTCCATATCCAGGTCATAGAGCCACTGCTGCGCCCCTACCTTTTTACCCACACCTTCTAGCCTTAACTCCATCTCACACCTTTGGGTCGTTTGCACCTATTTGGCGCACTAATTATTCGGTTGTGAGAATTATTGTTCGCTTTTATTCGTTTCAACTAGGTGTTTACCCTGAAATTATTCCTTTCGGTTCGATTTAGAGTCGAGGGGCGCGTTTTGTGCAGGCTGCGAAAATTTATCCATGAATCCCAATCCCCGGCAAATCAAACTTCTTTCGGTCGTGCAAGCCACCGGATCGGTCACGGTTGAACGCCTGGCCGACCAGCTGGACGTGACGCTGCAAACCGTGCGCCGCGACGTGCAGCGCCTGGCTGATGAAGGGCTGCTCACGCGCTTCCATGGCGGCGTGCGGGTGCCGGGCTCGACGGTGGAGAATATGGCTTATCCGCAGCGCGAGATCTTGCACGCCGACGGCAAGGCCCGCATCGCCCGGGCCGTGGCCGCCGCCCTGCCCCACGGCTGCTCGCTGATATTGAACATTGGCACCACCACCGAAGCCATTGCCCGCGCCCTAATGCAACACACCGGCCTGCGAGTCATCACCAACAACCTCAACGTGGCCGCCATTCTGAGCGCCAACCCGAACTGCGAGGTGATTGTGGTTGGCGGCGTAGTGCGCGGACGCGACCAGGGCATTGTGGGCGAGGCGGCGGTGGACTTTATCCGCCAGTTCAAGGTGGACATTGCGCTCATTGGCATTTCGGCCATTGAGTCAGACGGCTCTTTGCGTGACTTTGACTACCGCGAAGTCAAGGTCTCTCAAACCATTATTTCCCACGCCCGTGAGGTGTGGGTGGCCGCCGACAGTAGCAAATTCAACCGCCCGGCCATGGTCGAGGTGGCACAGCTGTCGCAAATCGACCGCCTGTTTTCTGACGCCGTGCCGCCGGATCCGTTTATGGACCTGATGGCCCAGGCCCAGGTTCGGTTTGAACTGGCTTGAGCGCAAAACTGCCCTTTTTTTCTTGTACTGAATGCTTCCATGACCTACCTGCTCGCCCTTGACCAAGGCACTTCCAGCTCCCGCAGCATTATTTTTGACGCCGACGGCGCCATCGTTGCCATGGCCCAACAAGAGATCACCCAGATCTACCCGCACCCCGGCTGGGTGGAACACGACCCGCTGGAAATCTGGCGCACCCAGCTGGCCACCGCCCGCGCGGTGCTGCTCAAAGCCGGCATCAGCGCGCTGCAGGTGCGCGCCGTGGGCATTACCAACCAGCGCGAAACCACCGTGGTGTGGAACCGCGCCACGGGGCAGCCCATTTACAACGCCATCGTCTGGCAAGACCGGCGCGCCGAACCGAGCTGCGTGGCCCTGCGCGAACGCGGCCTGGCGCCCACCATCCGACAAAAAACCGGCCTGCTGGTGGACGCCTATTTCTCTGGCACCAAGCTGCAATGGATCTTGGACCACGTGCCTGGCGCCCGCGCGCAAGCGGCCAACGGCGAGCTGGCCTTTGGCACGGTGGACAGCTGGCTGATGTGGCAGCTCACCGGCGGCGCGGTGCACGCCACCGACGTGAGCAACGCCGCGCGTACCATGCTGTTTAACGTGCACAGCAACACCTGGGACGCCGAACTGATGCAGGCGCTGGACATCCCCCCAAACATGATGCCGCGCGTGCTGCCGTCTGCCGCGCACTTTGGCGAAGTGCTGCCTGCGCTGCTGGGCCACGCGCTGCCCATAGGCGGCGTGGCGGGCGACCAGCAAAGCGCGCTGTTTGGCCAGGCCTGTTTTAGCGCGGGCATGGCCAAAAACACCTATGGCACGGGCTGCTTCATGCTGATGCACACCGGGCAAAACTTCCAAACATCGACCAACGGCCTCATCACCACCAGCGCAGCGCAAGCCAGTGTTACACCCGAATTTGCGTTGGAAGGCAGCGTGTTCGTAGGCGGCGCCGTGGTTCAGTGGCTGCGCGACGGCCTGGGCGCCATCCGCAGCAGCGCCGAAGTGCAGGCTTTGGCCGAAACCGTGCCCGACAGCGGCGGCGTGATGCTGGTGCCGGCCTTTACCGGCCTGGGCGCACCCTACTGGAACCCCGAGGCGCGCGGCACCATCACGGGCCTCACGCGCGGCAGCACCACCGCGCACATTGCGCGCGCGGCGCTGGAAAGCATCGCTTTTCAAAGCGCGGCCCTGCTGCAAGCCATGGCGCGCGACGCGCAGCAGGCGGGTGCGGCGGCGGTGACCGAACTGCGGGTGGACGGCGGCGCCTGTATCAACGACTTGCTGATGCAGTTCCAGGCCGATTTGCTGGGCATCGCCGTGGTGCGCCCGGTGGTGACCGAGACCACCGCGCTGGGCGCAGCATATTTGGCCGGCCTGTCTTGCGGGCTGTACCCGAGCACCGAAGCTTTGAGCCACCTCTGGAAAGCCGAGCGCCGCTTTGAGCCGCGCATCAGCGCCACGCAAGCCCAAGAAAAAATGCAGCGCTGGGAACACGCGGTGCGCCAGGCCACGGCGCTCTAAGTTCGGGGCGCTGGTTGGGGCGCTGCCGAATACGTCGATGGGGGCGTGGTTAGACTCTGAGCGCATTTCAACTCTCAGAGAACACCAGCATGCAACAACGCATCGCATTCATCGGCGGCGGCAATATGGCCAGCGCCATCATCGGCGGCCTGCTCAAGCAAGGCTGGCCTGCGGACCACATCGACGTTGTTGAGCCCTTTGGCGAAGCGCGCGCCAAGCTGCAAAGCGAATTTGACATCGCCGCCCAGGCGCACGCCGCTGACTTTTTGGCCCGCGCCAATCTGGTGGTCTGGGCCGTCAAGCCCCAAACCTTCAAAGACGCCGCCGCCCAAGCGCAAGTCCACACCCGCGCCGCCTTGCACCTGAGCGTGGCCGCAGGCATCCGCAGCGACACGATTGCGCAGTGGCTTGGCAGCCAGCGCGTGGTGCGCGCCATGCCCAACACCCCGGCGCTCATTGGCAAAGGCATCACCGCCTTGTTTGCCCGCGCCGCAGTGAGCGACGCCGACAAGGCGCTGGTTAACCAAGTGCTGGGCAGCACCGGCGAGGTAATGTGGGTGGACGCCGAGGCGCAGATTGACGCCGTGACCGCGCTGTCAGGCTCGGGCCCGGCCTATATGTTTTATTTCATGGAAGCCATGCGTGAGGCCGGTATTGGTATGGGCCTAGACGCCGCGCAGGCCTACCAACTGGCTGTGGCCACCTTTATTGGCGCAGGCGAACTGGCCAAAGCCTCGACCGAGCCGCCCGAGGTGCTGCGTCAGCGCGTGACCAGCAAAGGCGGCACCACCTACGCCGCACTGACCGCCATGGAGGCCAGCGGCATCAAGCCAGCTTTTATTGCCGCCATGCAGGCTGCGCAGGCGCGGGCGCGGGAGATGGGCGAGGAGTTTGGGGCGGGTTAGGGCTGCAGTCAAAAGGACAAAGATTTGTCCGTGCAACGTTACAAAGACATGATGCTGACCAGGAGCAACAAATGAGTGCTAAAAAAATCATTACCCATCGCACTCCCGCCGATGGCAATATCTTTGCGGATCTTGGATTTGCGCCTGGCGAGGCGGCAAGACTGCTGGCTGACGCTGACCAAGCCATTGATCAAAAGCGGGCACTCAAGCAAGTGCTTATGACCGAGATTGTGGGCTGGATCGATGCGGAGAATCTCAAGCAGGCGCAGGCTGCAGAAATTCTTGGTGTTACCCGTCCCCGCGTATCTGATGTGGTGAACCGGAAAACACCTAAGTTCACAGTTGACTCTTTGGTGGACATGGTTTTGCGCACGGGTAAGCACGTTCAGCTATCTGTCCAATAGAGCGTGCACACATAGATCAAGCCGCCAGACCCCGCAAATACTCTGGCGCCCACACTACCTCCACCGCGCCAACTGCAAATGAGTGGCGCAGGTTGCGCACCACCTGCACGGCTTTTACCGGCGCCTGCTCACTGGCAAAGCGCAGCAGCGCGCGGTGCGGTTTGTCGTCAGACAGTTTGCATTCGACCAGTTCGGTGAGCTGGGCTCTTTCGCTCAGGGCGAAGTCCACTTCGGCGCCGTCTTTGGTGCGGATGTAGTGCAAAGCGGCCTCTTTGCCCTGCACGTCGTGCTGCCACTGCACTTGTTTGAGTAGCGCGGTGGCAACCAGGTTTTCAAAGCGGATGCCGTGATCACCCTCGACTAGCCCGGTGTCATAAAAATAGACCTTGGGCGCCTGCAAGACCGATCGGCCAATGTTGTGGTGCCAGGGACGAACCACAAACACGATAAACAGCGCCTCCAAAATGTCGAGGTATTTTTTGAGCGTAACCGGCGACACCGCCAGATCGCGCCCCATGCTGGCCAGCGAAAGGGGCGAGCCCACGCGCGTGCGCAGCATTTCGGCGAACAGGCGGATGGTGCCCAACTCTTGGATGCGCGAGAACTCCAGCACGTCGTTGCGCACCAAGCCATCAAAGTACTGGCGGCGCCAGCGCTGGGCTTCTTCGTCGCTTTCCGCCAAGCACGGCTCTGGAAAGCCGCCGCGCGCCAGTAAGTGCGTCAGCGCGTCTTCGGGCGTGGTGCCGGTTTGTTCGCACCACTCGCGCACCGATATTGGGTGCAGGCGCAGGCCAAAAAACCGCCCGGCCAGCGATTCGCCACTTCGCCGAAAAGTGTCCATGCGGGCGCTGCCGGTTACCAGCAGTTGCTGCCCTGCAGGTTTGCCGTCGTAAACCCCTTTAAGCCAGGATTTCCAGCCCGGCATTTTGTGCACTTCATCAAGCACCAAGAGCGGCGCCTGCGGGCTCCAGCGCTGGCCCAGGATGATGGCGCGGTCGGCGGCGATGTCGTAGTTCAGGTACTGGCCACCGCGCTGCGCGATCAACTGGCGGCTCAAGGTCGTCTTTCCGACCTGGCGCGGGCCGGTCAGAAATACCATTTTGCGGGCCAAGTCAGCCTGGATGCGGTCATCAAGATAACGTTTCATGCCCGTATTTTGCGACTAAACGAAAGAACTTTATTATTTAGTCGCAACTTTTTAATAAAGTTGTATCAAAAAGTCGCAATTTGGCTGCGGGCACGCACTGACACCAAACCGCCCCACAGACGTCACAGACGCTTCACTGGGGCAAGTCATTCTTTGGGTGCGGCAAGTCGCCGTGCTTTATCAAAGAATAGGTATCCCATGACCGAAAACACATCCCCAGTGAGCGAAGACCTGATGGACGAAGAATTCGAAACCATCGGTGACTACCACCGTATGGCGGCCCGCCACTTCGATGCAGCAGCCAAGCACCATGCAGCTGCCGCTGCGGCTGACGATGAAGGGCACGACGAGGCGGTCGTGCGCCACGCCCACCTGGCCTACCGCCACCAGCTCAACGGCGTGCAGTATGCCGAAATCGCGGCCATGGAGAGCGACAGCTTGGGCGACGAGTTCGATATAGCCGACGACATCGACGCCGAGTAATCCACACCCCCCGCGAACGGCCTGCGCCCCGCAAGAGGCTCAGGCCGTTTGCATTTGCAAAAACCCGGCGCTGCCGTAGTGCAGCTTCAAAAAGTCAATCCACAGCCGCACGCGCAGCGCCAGGTGTTTGCGCTCGGGAAACACAGCGTAGATGCCGTTGGGTGGCGCGGCAAAGTCTTCCAGCACAGCCACCAGCTCGCCTGCGGCAATTTCGGCCTCGACTTCCCAGGTGCTGCGCCAGGCGATGCCCCAGCCGCGCAGGCACCAGTCGTGCAGCACCTGGCCGTCTGAGCAATCCATGGGGCCTGTGGGGCGCAGATAAGCCACTTCAAAGCCATCGCCCTTGGGCAGCTGAAAGGCCCAGCCGCGCGTTTGCGAGGCGTCGCTCGACAAGGTCAGGCAGTCAAAGCGAGCCAAATCGCTGGGCTGCTGGGGTCGGCCATGGCGGGCCAAAAAAGCCGGGGTGGCCACGCACAGGCGTCGGTTGTCGGCCAGGCGCACGCTCACCAAGGACGAGTCGGGCATATCGCCCACGCGTACCGCGCAGTCAAAGCCTTCAACGGCCATGTCCACCAGGCGGTCGCTCAGGTTGAGCGAAATCGTCACCTCCGGGTGCAACTCGCGAAACAGCGGCACCAGCGGGGCCACGTGGCGCCGACCAAAGCCGCCGGGCGCCGTCACCCGCAGGTGGCCGCTGGCCTGCACGCCGCCCGCGCTGACGCTGGCCTCGGCGTTCGCCAGATCGGCCAGCAGGCGCTGGCAGTCTTCCAAAAACGCGCTGCCCTCATGGGTGAGGCTCAGACGCCGGGTGGTGCGCAGCAGCAGCTTGACGCCCAGGCGCGCCTCTAGCGCATCAAGCCTGCGGCCGATGATGGCGGGCGCCAGGGCCAAAACGCGCGCGGCGGCTGTCAGGCTGCCGCGCTGCGCGACAGACACAAAGGTCTCTAACTGCTTGAGTTTGTCCACGGCTATTCGGGCGCAAGCACCACACCAGCGTCCACCAGCGCGTCGATCTCAGCGTCGCCATAACCCAGGCTTTGCAGCAGCGCGCGGCTGTGTTCGCCTAGCCGGGGCGGGTCAAGCCGCAGGCCCAGGCGTTGGCCGCCCAGGGTGAGCGGCAGCAAAGGCGTGGCGGTTTTGCGGCCGTCAGGCAGGGTCATGGGCGCCAAGCCGCCGGTGGCTTGCAGGTGCGGGTCGTCAAACAGGTGTTGCGGATCGGTAATCGGCGCAAACGGCAGGCCGTGACGCTCAAACACATCTGCCAGTTCGGCTGCGCTGTGGTCGGCCAGGCGAGTGCGCAACAGCGGCATCATCCAGTCGCGGGCGCGCACCCGGTCGTTGTTGGTGGTCAGGCGCGTGTCGGCAAACAGGTCGGCAAAGCCAAATGCCTCGCAAAACACCCGCCACTGCGTGTCACCCACTACGGCCAAAAAGATTTGTGCGCCGTCTTGCACCTTGAACACGTCGTAAATGCCCCAGGGCGAAATCTTCTCGGGCATGGGCGCAGCTGCCTTGCCTGTCACGGCGAACTGCAGCATGTGCTGCGCCACCAAAAAGATGTTGTTCTCAAACAGCGCCGCCTGCACCTCTTGGCCCTTGCCGGTTTGCTGGCGCTGCATCAGCGCGGCCATGGCGCCCATGGCGCCAAACAGGCCGCCCATGATGTCGTTGACGCTAGAGCCCGCACGCAGCGGGTCGCCGGGGCGGCCGGTCATATAGGCCAGGCCGCCCATCATTTGCACCACTTCGTCCAGCGCGGTGCGGTGGTCGTAGGGGCCAGGCAAAAAGCCTTTGTGGCTGACGTAAATCAGGCGCTCATCCAA
>CANGHQ010000018.1 GCA_947453585.1 Burkholderiales bacterium
CAAACGTGCGGCGAATCAGGTGCTCGCGCGCTTGCGTCAGCACCTCAATGGTCACGTCCGCGGGTACATGGCCGTCGTCCACCAGGGCGCGCACAAAGTCAAAGTCGGTTTGCGAGGCGCTAGGGAAACCGACCTCAATTTCTTTGAACCCCACCGCGCAGGCGGTGCGAAACATGCGCATCTTGCGCTCCAGGTTCATGGGCTCAAACAGGCTTTGGTTGCCGTCGCGCAGGTCGGTGCTCATCCAGATGGGCGGCGCGGTAATGGTGCGGTTGGGCCACTGCCGGTCAGGCAAATGGATTGCGGGGAAAGCCTGGTATTTGGTAGCGGGTTGCGAGAGCATGAAAACCTTTGGGTCGAAATAGCGGAATCAACGCCAATCTTACGCAAAAGCACGGGGCAGAAGATTGCGAAGTTTCCAAGCTTTGGCCCAATCACGCAATTTAATGGCGCGCCTGCAGCGTTTGGCGACTGGCAGCGGCTAAACTTCGCGCTGTGTCGCAAGACACATCCGCTAGGGGTGTTGCCCGGTTTGCAAATAACCGGACGACTGAGAAAGTCCCTTTGAACCTGATTGAGGTAATCCTCGCGCAGGGAAGCACGCAGCCCCTCGATCGATGGGCGCTGGCCTTCCTGCCATTTATTTGCTAAGGAGCAAAACATGGCATCTGACAACGCTTCCACCGCATCCGCACAGGCCGTCAACTCGGCCCTCACCCCCACCCCGCCAGACGCCCGCGTGTTTGACTGGCGCACCCAGGCCAGCCTGTGGTTCAGCCTGGGCGTGGGGCTTTTGGTCATCCAAATGGGCTCGTACCTCACGCCCGCGCTGGGCACGCACGACGCCATGCTCGCTATCGCCTTGGGCTCGGTGCTTGGCGCGGGCCTGTTGGCCTGGACGGCGCACATTGGCGCAAGCACGGGCCTGAGCAGCGCGGGCATCATGCACCGCACGTTTGGCAGCCACTTTGCGCGCCTGCCGGTGCTGCTGAACATTGCACAGCTCATCGGCTGGACCACGTTTGAACTGGTCATCATGCGCGACGGCAGTGTGGCCATTGCCAAAGAGGCGCTGGGATGGGACGCCTCGGGCCTGGGCGGAACCTTGGCGTTTACCGTGCTTTGGGGCGGCGTGCTGGCGCTTTTGCTGGCGGGCTCGATGGTGACGCTGGTGCGCAAAACCCTGGCCCGCTACGCGCTGCCACTGGTGATTGCGTCCCTGCTGTGGCTGACCTTCCAGTTTGGTGCGCAAGCGCAAGCCAACGGCTGGGAGGCATTTTGGGCGCGCGCAGGTGACGGCAGCATGGGCTGGCCCGGTGCTTTGGACTTGGTGATTGCCATGCCCGTGTCGTGGCTGCCGCTGGTGGCCGATTACGCCCGCTTTGGCCGCAGCCCGCGCGGCGCGCTGGGCGGCACCTGGGTGGGTTACGCCTTGGCAAATGTATGGTGCTACGCGCTGGGCCTGTTGGTGGTGAGCGTGGCCGCGCCCGGCGCCGATTTGGTGGGCGTGTTGCTGCTGGCCCAAGGCGGCCTGGTGGCGCTGAGCCTGATTTTGGTGGACGAAATCGACAACGCCTATGGCGACGTGCACAGCGCTTCTGTCAGCGCCCACAGCCTGCACGCGCCCTGGTCCGTGCGCGGCTGGGGTCTGGCGATCGCCGCAGCCTGCACCGCCCTGGCGCTGGTGCTGCCCATGCACGACCTAGAACCCTTTTTGCTCTTGCTGAGCTCGGTGTTTGTGCCCTTGTTCGGCGTGATTCTGGGGCGCATGGGTTTGCCAGGTGGCCACGCTGCGGCGCAGGAAAAAACCGTGGACTGGAGCGCCGCCATTCTGTGGCTGGCTGGCATTGCGCTGTACCACGCGCTCAGCCAGTGGGCGCCGCAGTGGGGAGCGGCGCTACCGACGCTGGGGGCGACTTTGGTTTTGGCCGGGCTTACGCGCCAGAAATAGGGGTCAATACACGGCGTCGTGGTCGCCAACGTTCACTGGAATGATTTGCTGGTCCTGGATCAGCAGTTCCAGGGTGATGCGATACGACAGGTTGACCGACACAGAATGCAAACCCTCCAACTTGCCCCGCAAAGCATGCAGACGCAGCGACGGGTGATGGGGGTTTGCCTCTAGGAGCAGCAGGGTTTTGAGGTAGGTGGCGCGCAACTCCGGATGGAGCTTCAAGAATTTGGCGGCGCGGCGGTTGTACTGCTCGGTGAATAACAGGGCGAACGGCATGGGGGCCACGCTTACATGGCGTCCAAGCGATCCAGATGGGCTTGCGGCGACTCTTGCACCACGCGCCCGGCGGCCAAATCAGCCCGGGTTTCGGCCAGTGCGGCATCCAGCTCGCAGCCACGCAGGTATTCGTACTGCGCCACTTCCATCACCACAAACCGGTCTTTGCCGCGCACTGAAACAATCGCCTCTGGCGCGTTGCTGAGCGCGAGTTCGATGGCGGAAATGCCTTTGGTCTTGAGGTCGTTGGCGCTGATATGGTTCATGGCAAGGGGTTTAAAGAGCGATCAATCATGCGATGAATCGTACGCTGAATTTCACTTTTCAGCAAACAGCAGCTTCACCCAATCACCGACCACCCCGCATGCCGGTTGACCTTGTTGTTCTCGTACTCCCACACGGTGCCGCAGCGCTCACACACATATTTGGTGATGGTCACCGAGCCGTGGCGGTGGGCCACCATGCGGTTGGCGCCTTGCACCAGTTCGGGGTGGCCCTTGGCGCGGCGCCAGTTTTGCTGCACGCCAGCGCAAGATTCGCACAGGGTTGAAGCGGGGGCGGCGGGCTGGGGGATGGTGTCGTCGGTCATGGGGCGCTTTTACAAAATTTGGGAGTTGCCCCTATTGGAACACGGGGTCTGGCCCGCGCGCCCTCAAGGCGCCAAGGGGAGCAATCGCATAGCCACAGGCGCAAAGCCGTGGTTAAGCGGGCCGCTGCCGTGGCCGGTGCGCACGGCTGCGCCGTGTTCCAGCGCGCCGCGCACATAGGCCCGGGCGCTTTCTACCGCTTCTTGCAGGTTCGCGCCCAAAGCCAAGTGCGCGGCAATGGCGGACGACAGGGTGCAACCGGTGCCGTGGGTGTTGGCGCTGGCAATGCGCGGGGCGCGCATCCAGTGGCGCAGACCGGCGCGGGTGGCCAGCAAATCGTGCACCGTGTCGCCTGCCAGGTGGCCGCCTTTGACGAGCACCGCGTGGGCGCCCATGGCCAGCAAGTCGCTCGCGGCGCCTTCCATATCGTCGGTCGTGGCCAGGGGCCGCCCCACCAGCAAGGCGGCCTCGTCCAAATTGGGCGTGACCAGAGCCACGCGGCCAAAGAGCTGCGCAATCAGCGCCTGCACGGCCGGGCGCTCGATCAGCACTGCGCCGCTGGTGGCCACCATTACCGGGTCGAGCACCACGTGGGGCAACTGGTGCTGGTCAATAGCTTGTGCCACGGCGCCCACTACCTCGGGCGAATGCAGCATGCCGATCTTGACGGCGTGCACACCCATGTCTTGCACCACGGCGTCAATTTGCTGGCGCAGCATCTCGGGCGGCACGGCGTGGATGGCGCTTACGCCCTGGGTGTTTTGCGCGGTGAGCGCGGTAATGGCGCTCATGCCAAAGCAGCCCAGCGCCGAAAACGTCTTCAGGTCCGCCTGGATGCCCGCGCCGCCGCCGCTGTCCGAGCCAGCAATGGTGAGCACGCGCGGGTACTGGTAAGTAAAAGGCTCGAAAAAGACGGCGGTATTCATGCTTGTGCGTTCCAAATCATGCGCAATGCGCGCGCGGCCGCAGCCGGGTCGGCGGCACCACACACGGCGCTGACCACAGCCAGGCCGTGGGCGCCAGCGGCCAGCACCTCGGCGGCGTTGCCAGCATGGATGCCGCCAATGGCCACCACAGGTAGCGCCGTGGCAGCGCGCGCCTGTCGCAGGCCGTTCAGGCCCCAGGGAGCGCTGGTGTCGGTTTTGGTAGGGGTGGCGAACACGGGGCTCACACCCAGATAGTCCACGCCAGCGAAGTCGGGATGGCTTGTCTGCGCCACATGCGCCAGCGTTTCCACCGACCAGCCCAAAAACACCGACGGCGGCAACAGGCGGCGCGCCTGCGCCACCGACAAGTCCGACTGCCCCAGGTGCACGCCTGGCGCGCCGCAGGCCAGGGCAATGTCCACCCGGTCATTGATGACCAAAGGAATGCCAAGCGGCGACAGCAGCGCCTGCAGGGCGACGGCCTTGGCGCAAAAGTCGCGGGTGCTCAGGGTTTTTTCGCGCAGTTGCACGCAGGTCACACCGTCCTGCACCGCCGCCATCACCACGTCCACTAGGCTGCGCCCGGCGCAACTGGCCTCGTCCGTGACCAGGTAGACGCCCAGCACCTGGGCCATGTTGGCGCGGTAGTTCGGGGCGGGCGCGGGGTTTACCACGCAGCCACGTCCAGGCGCAGGCGCTGGGTAAAGGTGTCGGCGTCCATGAGTTGCAGGGCGTCGAGCATATAGGCCTGCATGCTGCCCACGCCCTGGCCTGCGGCCTGCGCTTGTTCGGCGGCCAGTTCACCCACCACACCCCAAAAAGCCATGGCCGCCACGGTGGCGCGCCACAGGTCGGGCTGCACCACGCAAAAAGCGCCAATCAAACTGGTGGCCGAGCAGCCAATGCCGGTGATTTTGGTCATCCACACATGGCCGTTGGACAGGCGCGCCCAGCGGTGTTTGGCGTCGAGCACGTGGTCGGTGGCGCCACTCACGCACACCACGCCATGGGTTGCCTGGGTCAAATCTTGGGCCGCAGTCAGTGCGTCGTCGGCGGCTGCGCCACTGTCCACGCCGCGCGTCTTGATGGCCGAACCGGCCAGGCTCATCACCTCAGATCCATTGCCGCGAATCACGCTGGGCGAGGCGGTGGCCATGAGCAGCGCCAGGCTTTGGTTGCGGTAGGGCGTGGCGCCCGCGCCCACCGGGTCCAGCACCACCGGAATGCCGCGCGCCGTGGCGGTCAGCAGCGCCAGGCGCATGCTCTCAATCCAATAAGGCTCCAGCGTACCGATATTGAGCACCAGCGCCTGGGCAATGCCCGCCATGTCCGCCACTTCTTCATGCGCGTGCGCCATCACGGGCGAGGCGCCAGCGGCCAGCAGCACGTTGGCGTTGAGGTTCATCACCACATGGTTGGTGATGCTGTGAACCAGGGGCGCATAGGCGCGCACCTTTTCCACGTCAGACCAAAGGTCAAGGGCAGTGAGCGAGGGGGAATGTGTTTCGGCCATGTTCGTCCTGTAAGTGTGGAGAACCGGGCCGCGCAGGCGCATTAGAAAGCGAGCTTGCTTCCCTACGCTGGTACGACCCAGATCAGGTTCAAAGAGTATTTCTCAGTCACCGGCGGTGACACCTCTAGCAGGATCAATTTTAGGTGCATTGGGCGCGTGCCCAAGGCACTGCGGCCGCAAAAATTTAATGGTGGTGGCCGTGTGCGCCGTGCACATGGCCATGGGCGACTTCTTCTTCAGAGGCTGCTCGCACCTCCAGTACGTGCACGTTAAAGCGCAGCGCCTGCCCGGCCAGCGGGTGGTTGCCGTCCAACATGACCTGGTCGCCCTTGATTTTGAGCACGGTAAACGGCCGGGTGTGGCCCTGGGCATCTTGGCCTTCAATCTGGCCGCCCACCTTGACGCCAGGGGGGAACTGGCTTTTGGGGATGGATTGCAGCAGCGCCTCGTCGCGCGGGCCAAAGGCATCGTCGGCGGACAGCTCAACCAGCCCTTTGAAACCGGCTTCCTGGCCTTCAAGCGCTTCTTCCACCTTGGGAAACAGGTTGCCGTAGCCGCCATGCAGATAGGCCATGGGTTCTTTGCTTTCTTCCAGCACTTTGCCCTGGGTGTTGACAACCTTGTAGTGCAGGGTCACGGCGCTGTCTTTGGTGATTTTCATGAAAAGTTCCGGTTTTTGGGTGAAATAGCGAAGCCCGTCATTATCTGAAAAAAATGCCGGATATTTCGGCAAAAACCCTGCTGCCTCTGCCAGATGTCACCCACGGCGGGCGGTGGCGGTCGTGAAAGTGAAATAATCCAGCCTGTTTTGAATTTACCAAGCAAAGGACATTCCCATGAGCGACGCACAACAACGCATTGACACCCTGGTCAAAACCAACGAGGTGGTCTTGTTCATGAAGGGCAACGCCAGCTTCCCCCAGTGCGGCTTCTCGGGCCGTGCCATCCAGATCCTCAAGGCCTGCGGCGTGGACACCAAGGCGGTCAAAACCGTTAACGTGCTCGAAGACGACGGCATCCGCCAGGGCATCAAGGAATACAGCAACTGGCCCACCATTCCGCAGCTCTACGTCAAGGGCGAGTTCATCGGCGGCTCCGACATCATGATGGAAATGTACGAATCCGGCGAACTGGTGCAAGCCTTGGGCACCAACCCAGCGGCCTAAAACGCCCGACGCTTAAGCGGCGTGGTGCCACTGGCGCTGCGCTGCCAGCACCGCGTCTGGATAGGGGCGCTGGCCGCGCGAGCCGTTGTAGCGGCCCAGCGCCAGGAACACATCGCCCTGTTCCCTGTCCAAGTAGTGGCGCAATATCACGCAGCCAAAGCGCAAATTGGGCTGCAGGCCAAACAGCACGCTGTCGTCGCCCTGCCCAATCAGCCGCGCCCAAAACGGCATTACCTGCATATAGCCACGTGCGCCCACGCTGCTGACCGCATGCTTGCGAAAATTGCTTTCCACCTGAATCAAGCCCAACACGAGGGACACGTCCAGCCCGGCGCGCTTGGATTCGTACCACACGGTTTGCAAAAAATCCTGCCAATCATCCACCTCGGGGCGGCGCCCCTTCAGGCGTCCTCGCGTGCTTTGCAGCCAGGTCTGGTAATGCGTTTGGGCTTGTAGATGCGGAAATTCGGGCACGGGCGGCGCGGCGTTGCGCACCGCCGCACTCAGCGCCGAGCGCACCGAGTCGATCAAGGGCTCTTCCAACTGGCCGCCCGCGTGCACCGCACCAGTGCCCAAAAGCAGGCCGGGTAGCGCAATCAGCGCCGGAGCAGTCAGCACGCCGCGCAAACAAGCGCGCCGCGTGGAGCCTGCGCCGGCCTGCATATTTGCCTTAAACGCGGATGCGCGAGCGCACCAAGGCCGCGATCTCGCCCAGCGGCACGCTGGTAGCGGCTGCATCGCGCCGGTGCTGGTATTCCACCATGCCGTCTTTCAGGCCCCGGTCGCCCAGGGTGATGCGGTGCGGCACGCCAATGAGTTCCCAGTCGGCAAACATGGCGCCCGGGCGCTCATTGCGGTCGTCCAAGATCACATCCACGCCGGCCGCCAGCAGTTCGGCGTACAGCGCGTCGGCAGCGGCTTTCACGTCGGGGAATCGGTCCGGGCTGATCGGGCACAGGGCCACGGTAAAGGGCGCCAGCGCGTCGGGCCAAATGATGCCGCGCGCGTCGTGGTTTTGCTCAATGGCCGCCGCTGGCAGCCGGGTAATGCCGATGCCGTAGCAACCCATTTCCATGGGCTGCGGTTTGCCGTTGACGTCAAGGAAGGTGGCGTTCATCGCCTGGCTGTATTTGGTGCCCAGGTAAAAGACCTGACCAATCTCAATGCCACGCTCAATGGCCAGCACGCCACTGCCATCGGGCGCGAGATCGCCCGCCACCACATTACGGATGTCGGCCACAACATCGGGCTCGGGAAGGTCGCGGCCCCAGTTCACGCCGCTGATGTGAAAGTCCACCTCATTGGCACCGCAAATCCAGTCGCTCATCAACGCCACCTCGCGGTCGGCGACGATGCGCAGGGGCTTTTTCAGCCCAACTGGCCCCAGATAACCGGGTTCGCAGCCAAAGTGCGCTTCAATCTCAGGCAGCGTGGCAAAGCGGAAGTCGGCCAGACCGGGGATCTTGCCGACCTTGACCTCGTTCATGCTGCGGTCGCCACGAAGCAATAACAGCCAGACTTGGGATTTGACGATTTCACCCGCCGCATCGCGTTCGTCGGTGGCCACCACCAGCGATTTCAGTGAACTCTGGAGCGGCAAACCTAGATACTCCGCCACATCGGCGCAGGTGCTTTTACCCGGTGTCGCCACTTTGGCCATGGCCGCCAAGGCGGCCGGGCGTGGACCGACCGGCGCTAGCGCTTCGGCTTTTTCCATATTGGCGGCGTATTCGCTGCCAGTGGAATAGGCGATGGCGTCTTCGCCGGTGGCGGCGATCACCTGGAACTCTTCGCTCAAATCACCGCCAATGGCGCCGCTGTCTGCAGCCACCACGCGGTAGGTCAGGCCAAAGCGGTCAAAAATGCGGCGATAGGCCTGCGCCATCACCTGGTAGCTGACCTTCGCGGCGTCAACATCCCGGTCAAAGCTGTAGGCGTCTTTCATGGTGAACTCGCGCCCGCGCATCAAGCCAAAGCGCGGACGGCGCTCGTCGCGGAACTTGGTCTGGATCTGGTAAAAATTCTTGGGCAGCTGCTTGTAGCTCTTGATTTCCTGGCGGGCAATGTCGGTCACCACCTCTTCGCTGGTGGGCTGCAATACAAAGTCGCGGGCGTGCCGGTCTTTGATGCGCAGCAGCTCGGGGCCCATCTTGTCAAAGCGGCCGGTTTCTTGCCATAGCTCGGCGGGTTGCACCACCGGCATGCTCAGCTCTATCGCACCGGCGCGGTTCATCTCTTCACGCACGATGGCCTCGACCTTTCGGATCACCCGCAGGCCCATGGGCATGTAGCTGTAAATGCCCGCGCCAAGTTTTTTCACCATCCCGGCACGCATCATCAGTTGGTGGCTGGGCACTTCGGCGTCGGCCGGGGCCTCTTTGAGCGTGGAGATCAGGAATTGGGAAGCTTTCATGCAGGTACTCGCAAAACAGGGCGCTGGGGCGGGCCTTCGGGCCAGCCACGCAGCGGCGGCTTGCCGTGCATAATGGCCCAAGTTTAAAAATTGGGGTTTTGATTATGCTTGACCGGGACGGCTTTCGGCCCAACGTCGGCATCGTCCTGCTCAACCAGAAAAATCAGGTTTTTTGGGGCAAACGCATACGTACCCACTCGTGGCAGTTTCCGCAAGGCGGCATTGACCGGGGCGAAACTCCGGAACAAGCCATGTTCCGCGAACTGCACGAAGAAGTGGGGCTCCAACCGGAGCACGTAGCCATTGTTGCCCGAACCCGAGACTGGTTGCGCTACGAGGTGCCGGACCGCTACATCCGCCGGGACGCGCGCGGCCACTACAAAGGACAAAAACAGATCTGGTTTTTGCTCCAACTCACCGGCTTTGACTGGCATTTGAATCTGCGCGCCACCGAGCACCCAGAGTTTGACGCCTGGCGCTGGAACGACTATTGGGTGCCGCTGGATTCGGTGGTCGATTTCAAACGCGGGGTGTACGAGATGGCGCTGACTGAGCTGTCGCGCTATTTGCCGCGCCCCGATCTGCGATCGCGCTTTGCGCATTCCGAATTGCGGGGTCCTGCGGCGCAGACAGATGGGTCGCCTGCGTCCGCCGGACAAGCGCCCGAGCAAACCGAAGAACCGGGACCAGACGAAGCGCAGTAAATCGGGCGAAAGCGCCCTTTGAAAAGGGGCGCTTCGCCTTTGGGCTTGGCGGGCAAGGTTTGTCAGTGCTCAAAGCGAGCGTTTAGCGCATCAACACCAGGTTATCCCGGTGCAGCATTTCAGGCTCGGCGGCGTAGCCCAGCAAGGCCTCAAATTCACTTGAGGGTTTGCGGCACAGCAAGCGCGCCTCGGCGCTGGAATAGTTGGCCAGACCGCGTGCGATTTCTAAACCACTGGGGTCGCGCACGCCGATCACATCACCGCGCGAAAAATCACCCTCCACCAGCACCATGCCAATGGGCAAGAGGCTCTTGCCTTCGTCGCGCACCTTGGCCGCAGCGCCCGCGTCCACCACCACGGCGCCGCGCATTTGCAGGTGGTCGGCCATCCACTGTTTGCGCGCCTGGGTTTTTTGGGTCGGCGCCACCAGCAAAGTGCCGATAGCTTCGCCCTGGCTCAGGCGAATCAGCGCGTCGGGCTCACGGCCCCAGGCAATCACGGTGGATGCGCCTGAACCGGCTGCCCGCTTGGCCGCCAAAATCTTGGTGATCATGCCGCCGCGGCCCAGGCTGCTGCCCGCACCTCCGGCCATGACTTCAAGCGCCGGGTCGCCCGCCTGCGCCTGGTCTACAAAGCGGGCATTGGCGTCTTTGCGCGGGTCGGCGGTGAACAGGCCTTTTTGGTCGGTCAGGATCACCAGCGCGTCGGCTTCGACCAGATTGGCTACCAGCGCGCCCAGCGTGTCGTTGTCGCCAAACTTGATCTCGTCGTTGACCACGGTGTCGTTCTCGTTGATCACCGGCACCACGCCGAGCTTGAGCAAGGTCAGCAGCGTGGAGCGGGCGTTCAGGTAGCGCTCGCGGTCGGCCAAGTCAGCGTGCGTGAGCAGCACTTGGGCGCTGCCCAGGCCGCTTTGGCGCAGCTTGGTTTCGTACATTTGCGCCAGGCCCATCTGGCCCACGGCGGCGGCGGCCTGCAGTTCGTGGATGGCGCTCGGGCGCGTGGTCCAGCCCAGGCGCTTCATGCCTTCGGCAATGGCGCCGCTGGACACCATGATGATCTCGGTGCCTGCGCGCACCAGTTGCGCCATTTGTCGGCACCATTCGCCAATCGCCGCCTCGTCCAAGCCCCGGCCTTCGTTGGTGACAAGGCTGGAGCCGACTTTGACAACAACGCGCTTGGCGTCGCGCAGCACGGTAGAAGGTGGGTTGTGCGTCATAGGGCGAAAACGGTGTAGCTATTAGGCGCCCAGGGCGTGGGCGGCCGGTGCGTGGCTTATTCTGCCGCGCTGTCGTCTGCGGGCAGCGCGTCTGGCGCGTTCAAAAAGCGCGGATCTTCTTCCACATAGGGCTGTTCGGCCGCCTGCTGCGCTTTGACGTGCTTGTAAATTTCTTTGACCAGCGACTCGCAACCTTCGCGCGTGAGCGCCGAGATCTCAAACACCGGGCCTTTGAACTTGAAGCGCTTGACAAAGTCTTTGATCAGCGCGGCGCGGTCTTCGGATGCCACCATGTCGAGCTTGTTGAGCACCAGCCAGCGCGGCTTCTTGTACAGGCCGTCGTCGTATTTTTTGAGCTCGTTGACAATCGCCTTGGCCTGCGCCACGGTGTCCACGCCTTCGTCAAACGGCGCCACGTCCACAATGTGCAAGAGCAGCCGCGTGCGCTGCAAATGGCGCAAGAACAAGTGCCCCAGACCAGCGCCCTCAGAGGCGCCTTCGATCAAACCGGGCAAATCGGCCACCACAAAACTCTGCTCGGGCCCCACGCGCACCACGCCCAAATTGGGGTGCAAGGTGGTAAACGGGTAATCGGCAATGCGCGGGCGCGCGTTCGAAATGGCGGTAATAAAAGTCGATTTGCCCGCGTTGGGCATGCCCAAAAGGCCGACGTCGGCCAGCACCTTGAGTTCGAGCTTGAGGTTCTTTTTCTCGCCGGGCCAGCCTGGCGTTTTTTGCCGGGGGGCGCGGTTGATGGCGCTCTTGAAGCGCAAATTGCCAAAACCGCCGTCGCCGCCCTTGGCAATCGTGATCACCTCGCCCGGCACCAACAGCTCAAACAGCACTTCGCCGGTTTCGGCGTCGGTGATGATGGTGCCCACGGGCATTTTGAGGGTGATGTCGTCGCCTGCGGCGCCAAACATGTCCGAACCCATGCCGTGTTCACCCCGGCGCGCGTCGTGGCGGCGCGAAAAGCGGAAGTCCACCAGCGTGTTCAGGTTCGAATCGGCCACCGCGTAGACATGGCCGCCACGGCCACCGTCGCCGCCGTTGGGACCGCCAAATTCTTTGTACTTTTCATGACGGAACGAGACGCAGCCGTTCCCACCGTCACCTGCGGCGATGTCAATATAGGCTTCGTCAA